>NZ_JBPEHH010000007.1:0-88514 GCF_054177595.1 Haladaptatus ordinarius
ACCGACGGGCGATGACACCCCACAGGAGGGGAGCACTTGTGACAGTGCCACAGGACACCGCATGCCGAGTCCGCAACCCGGACAGACGACGCTTGCGACGTTTCAGTCCTGAAACCTCTATAAGACTTCCCTTGTAGGAAGCCCCGCCCTTTAGAGCGGGCGAGGATGTCACTACGATACCCACCCGTCGTTCATACGACCATTTTTATCTGTCATCCGTGACGGGGAGAGTGATGCAATTGGCGAGACCACCGGGAGCGGTCCTGAAATACTACGGGTACAAGTCGACGAAGGCGGGGGAGTTCTACCGCCCCATCATGTACCTCTACTTTCTCTCCATCGGTCTCGATTTCACGGCCATCGCAATTCTCGAAGGAATCTACAACCTGACGACGGTCCTCGGCGAGATTCCGACCGGCTACGTCGGGGACCGCATCGGACGCAGAAACAGTCTGCTCGTCGGCACGAGCATCATCACCCTGACGCTCGTTGGCATCGGTTTCGCGGGGTCGTTTCTCGAACTCGCGGTGCTCTATGCCTGCTGGTCGATGGGGTACAACTTCCGGTCCGGGAGCGACGACGCGTGGCTCTACGATACGCTCACCGACGAACTCTCCACCGACCAGTTCGCACACGTTCGGGGTCGTGGACAGGCGGTGGCCCTGCTGGTCGGCGTCGTCGGAAGCGTCGTCGGTGGATACCTCGGACAGCGCGACCTCGCCTACCCGTTTCTGGTGGCTGCGGTGGTGACTGGCGTGGGCGTCCCCATCCTGCTCAGCATGCGCGAACCGACGAGTTACGAGGAGAGCGACGCGGACGAACTCGGAGTTCGAGAGGCGTTCGGCGTCATCGGCGAGACGCTCTCGCACACCAGTCTCCGGGCGTTCGTCGTCTACTACTTCGTGCTCTTCTCGGCGGTCTCCTACCTGGTCTTCATGTACGTTCAGCCGGTGCTCGAAACGGTGTTTCCGCGGGTCGGCATCTCACCGGGAGAGGTCGAACCGCTGCTCGGGTGGTTCTACGCGGCCGTCAGTCTCCTCTCGGCAGGGTTGAGCTACCACACCGGAACGATTCGAGACCGCATCGGGATTCGACAGTGGTTCCTCGTCGTCCCGTTCGTCGTCGGAATCGGTCTCATCGCGCTCCTGGCGATTCCGGTACTGGCGATTCCGGCGTTCCTGTTCGCTCGCGGCATCGCGGAGACGACGCGCTCTCTCGCCTCACAGTACGTCAACGACCGAATCGATACGCTCGGCCGAGCGACCGTGCTCTCCGCACTCGCGATGGTGAGTTCCGTGACGGTCATCCCGTTCCAACTCGGAAGCGGCCTCCTCTCGGACGTGACTTCGCCGCTCACGGCGCTCGCAGTCGCTGGCGGCGTGCTCGTCCTCGGGTCGCTCGCCGTCCTCGGGTGGGAGTCGCCGGTGAAATCGGCCGCGGGGCGACCGACCGAGCGAGAGTAGCACCAGTATTCGGAATCTCTTTGAAGACAGAAACCCCACGCCCGCATATGAAAGTGTTCGGGTCGAGCGGAACTCGAGGGGTCGCAAACGACGAGTTGACCCCGGAGTTCGTGCTCAAGATTGCGAAAGCGGCGGGGACGGTCTGGCGTTCCGACCGCGTCGCTCTCGCGCGGGACACGCGGGCCACGGGGAGCATGCTCGCGGACGCCGCCGCCAGCGGGCTGGCGAGCGTCGGGGCGGACGTAGACCGCCTCGGCATCGTGCCGACACCCGGCGCGCAGGCCTACACCGAGCGCGAGGGGATACCGGCGCTGATGATAACTGCGAGTCACAACCCGCCGAAGTACAACGGCGTGAAACTCATCGGTGACGACGGTATCGAACTCGCCGTCGGAAGCTTAGAACGCGTCGAAGAGAAGTTTCTGACCGAAGCGTTCGACGAAGTTCGCTGGAGCGAAACGGGACACAGCGAACGCATCGAAGGCGCCCGCGACTGGTACGTCTCGCAGTTGCTCGACTCGGTGGACAGAGAGAAGATTGCCGACACGAACCCCACCGTCGCGCTCGACCCGGGACACGGTGCAGGGTCGCTCACCTCGCCCAAATTCTTCCGCAAACTCGGCTGTACCGTCGTCACTGCCAACAGCCAACCCGACGGCCACTTCCCCGGCCGTGACCCGGAACCGATTCCGGAGAACTTAGACGACCTCGGCCGACTGGTCGAGGCGAGCGACGCGGACGTGGGAATCGCCCACGACGGGGACGCCGACCGCGCCATCTTCTACGACGAGAACGGTGAGTACATCGAGGGCGACGCGACGCTCGCCGCACTCGCTGCCGCACAACTCGAACCGGACGACGCCGTCGTCTCCGCGGTCAACGTCTCCCAGCGCCTCGTCGACGTCGCCACCGAGACGGGCGCGAGGCTGGAACTGACCCCCATCGGAAGCACGAACATCATCACGCGCATTCGAGAGCTCAGAGACCAGGGCGTACAGGTTCCGGTGGCTGGCGAGGGCAACGGCGGTATCTTCTTCCCGAACTACCGACTGACACGCGACGGTGCGTACACCGCCGCGAAGTTCCTCGAACTGCTGGGAGACGGCCCTGCCAGCGAGGTGGTTACGCCCTACAACGGGTACCACAACGTCCGAACGAACATCTCGTACGCGACGGACGCCGAACACGACGCACTGCTCGCGGCCGCCGAGCAGAAAGCAGACGAGTCGAACGCGAGGCTGAACGATCGTGACGGGTATCGACTGGATTTCGGCGACGCGTGGGTGCTCGCACGACCCAGTGGAACCGAGCCGATGGTTCGAATCTACGCCGAGGCGCATGAACGCCAGCGTGCCGAAGAACTGGCAACGGAGATGGAAGACGCGCTCAGACTGGCGAAAGCCAGCGTCTAACGCTCCGGAACGTCGGCGAGTGCGTCGGTCAGGCTCTCTTTTCGGTCGCGCGCCCGTTGCAGTTCGTCCGTGACGGCCCCGCGAGCGAGTCGGTCGCGCTCGTCGTCGGTCAGTTCTGCACGCGCTTGCGCGGCGGTCCGCAGGCGGTCGAACCGAGTTTCGTCGTACGTGAGTCGCTGCACCTCGCGGAGGTTTGCGACCGCCGCTGGTGGTGCGAAGCGGTCTGCGACCCGAATCGCTTCCTCGCACCACCATCGGAGTTCGTCGGCGGGCGCTGGCGGCCAGCCGATAGCGAGTGGGGTGGCGTCGAGGCGGTCGAGGTAGGTCTCGTTCGTGGCGACGGCTCGCTTCAGGGCGGCCGGGTCGTCGACGTAGTGGTCGAGTTTCGACCGCGAGTAGCGGGCGAATTCGAGGAGGTCTGGAATCGACTTCGCTCCGACTTCGTTCTCGCACAGATAGTCGCGGAGGTCGTCGGGCGGCGATTCGAAGTCGACGAGCGGATACTGTTCGGTCGCGGTGAGAAACTCGACGACCTCGCGGGCGCTGGCCTCGCGTTTGAACGTGCGGAACGCGTCGGCGACCGCTTCGTCGGCGGCCTGGATGGGTTCTCGGAGTTCTTCTGTGGGCGCATCCAGGTCCGCGGAACCGAGCTTCTTGAGTCGTTCGAGGTGCGCGATTTCTTCGTCCAGTTCGGTGATGCGTCGGGAGACGGTGTGACGAGCGTCGCGGTATCGTTCGAACGTGGCTCGGCGTTCGTCCAGCAAGGCCGCGACCTCGCCAGCGGGTTCGAGTGCGGCACGCGCCGTCTCGAAGTCGTCCTCGCTCAGTCGGCGCTTGTCGATCGCGTCCTCGGCACGCTCGAACGCCTCGCGTTCGGGCAGGTCGTCCGGGAGGTTCTCTACGAGGTCGGCGAACGTCCCCTGGAACTCCACGAACGCCTGAAAGTCCCCGGTTCCCGTCGCTTTGCTCTCGTACCGGTCGAGGAGCCCCGTCGCGCGCGAGTGGGCGTCCGCGACCGCCTCGACCTGCGGTTCGCCGTACTCCGAGATGATAGCCTCGGCCTCTCGGCACGCTTCGTCCGCGTTCCGGAGGTCGGTGAGTGGGTCGCTCATGTCACTCGTACGCTTCGTCCGGGTCGAACACTTTCTCGCCGACGACGTCGGTTTCGGCGGTGGAACCGTCGGTCATCGAGTCGAGACGGCGGTAGAAACAGGATTCGTAGCCTGTGTGACAGGCTCCGCCCTCCTGTTCGACGCGGTAGAGGAGCGCGTCGCCGTCGCAATCGACGCGAACCTCGTCGACTCGCTGGACGTGCCCGCTCGTGGCCCCTTTCTGCCAGAGTTCGTCCCTGCTTCGGGAGTAGTAGTGTGCGAGTCCGGTTTCGACGGTCTTATCGACCGCCTCGGGCGAGACGTAGGCCAACATGAGCACGTCACCGCTCTCCGTATCCTGCGCGATGGCGGGTAGTAACTCGTTTTCGTCGAACGCGAGCGCGACTTCGGACGACTCGGTCATGGTTGGAACGTGTGTGGCCGGGCGGAATAGGCTTTTTCGCTCGCGATTCGTGGGGGGCGTTCGGACCGACGTCCGGTAGGAGACGAACGCCGACGGACGGTTAGCCGTCGACGAGGTTTGCGAATTCGTCGATCGGGATTATCTCCATCGTTTGCATGTCCATCCCGTGACTTTCGACCGCGATACCTGCCTTGAAGGCGGTATCTCTGTCTGGCGCATCGAAGATGAGCAGGAAATCGTACTCCCCGAGCACGGCGAAACTCCCTTCGAGGTCGACGCCATACTCTTCGAATTCGAGACGGACATCACCCCAGACCGACGTTAGCTCCTGGGCGTTCTGTATCTGTCCGCGGATGTCGACGAGTGCGACGTACTTTGCCATAGTATGCTGTGGTCAGTGCTTGCACAAAAGACTGTTTTCACCAGTGTGTCAAAAGAGCCGCCACGTCCCGCGAAAATTGCCGTCGCTCCCGAGCGCCGCACTCGAACCCTACGTCGTCCGGAACGCGCGGTCGCCCGCGTCGCCCAGGCCGGGGACGATGAATCCGTCCTCGTTCAGGTGGTCGTCGATGCTCACCGTTAGGAGGTCGGCTTCGGGGAACTTCTCGTGGACGTTGAGGAGGCCGTCGGGGGCGCTGACGGCGGAGAGGACGAAGAAGTTCTCCGGGTTGGGCTGTTCGCGGAGCACCTCTTCGAGGACGGCGCACATCGTACTCCCGGTGGCGAGCATCGGGTCGGCGACGATGACCGTGTCCTTCTCGGTTATTTCGGGGAGTTTCACGTAGTCGATGGTGATGGGAAACTCGCCGTCCTCGTCCATGCCCGCCTCCTCGTCGCGCCCGGCGCTGATGACGCCCTGTTTCGCGCGTGGGAACGCCTTCAGTAGCCCCTCGACGAACGGTGTCGCAGCACGGAGAACGTTGATGATGACCACGTCGTCCAGTCCCTTGACGCGCTCGCCGGTCGTCTCGGTTAGCGGCGTGGTGATGGACACGTACTCGGTATCCATCGCGCCGTCGATTATCTCGTAGCCACAGATGCGACCGAGTTTCACGAGACCCTTGCGGAAGCCGACCTGTTCCGTGTTCTCGTCTCGAATCTTCGAGAGGGTGTCTTTCGCCATGGCGTGCGTGATGAGGTGGGCGTCACCTCGTTTTTCAATGGTCATATGCGATTCGTGCGTGGCAGGGGGCTATAAGCTAACGATACGAGCGAGGCCGTGGCAGACGCTGATACGGCAACACGGCGCATTCGCCGACGGGCGATTCGAATCGTGAAACGATGGACTCACTCGCCGAACGTCAGCAGTCCGTCGTCCGACTCGGGGAACGGGTTCTCGAACGTGGCCCAGTCGGCGTCCATCTTCGCGTCGGTCAACAGGCAGTCGTCGAGCGACGCGACCAGCGATTCCTCTTCGACGTCGGTGCCGATGAAGACGAGTTTCGTCTCGCGGTCGCCCCACTCCTCGTCCCAGTACATCTCGGAGCGGTTGTCGCGGTAGAGCTTCTGGTCGATTTCGGGGAGACTGGCTATCCACCGTCCCGCCGTCTCGACGCGGGCGAGCGAACCGGCCTGGCTGTACTGGAGTATCAGGTCGTCCCGTCCGGCCACCCAAAACGTTCCTTTCGCACGGACGACGCCATCGGGAAGCGTCTCGAAGAACGTGGCCAGACGTTTCGGGTGGAAAGGGCGCGTCCGTCGGTAGGCGACCGACGTGACCCCGTAGGTCTCCTCCGGATGGCGATGGTGGTGTGGGTGGTCTTCCTCGTGGTCGCCGTGGCTGTCGTGGTCGTGCGAGTGGTCGTCGGTGTGAGCCATCGCCCGCTTCCACCCGGCGGAGTCACCGACCGCGTCGAGGTCGAAGAGTTCCCGTCGGAGGACCTTCTCCGGCGGAACCTGGCCGTGTTCGGTACGAATCAGTTCGGCACGGGGCTGGAGTGCACGAAGCGTCGCCTCGATTTCGTCCAGTTCGTCGTCGGTCACGAGGTCACACTTGTTGAGCACGAGCACGTCACAGAACTCGATCTGTTCGATGACGAGGTCGGACAGCGGGCGCGTCTCGCCGTCCTCGGTCTCGGTTCGTTCGACGGGTTGGCCGCCGCCGAAGAAATCCCGAAACTGACGTGCGCTCACGACCGTCACCAGAGTGTCCACGTCGTAGCGTGCCGCCGCGCGCGACTCGGTCGTGAACAGTCGTGCGACCGGGGCGGGTTCGCTGATGCCCGACGACTCGACGACGAGGGTGTCGAACTCCCACTCGCGGGCGAGCCGGCTGACCTCGGTTCGGAGGTCGTCCTGTAGCTCACAGCAGATACACCCGTTCGAGAGTTCCGCGACACCGTCCTCCGCGGTGAGTTCGGTTCCGTCCTCTATCAGTTCGGCGTCAACGTTTATCGTCCCCATGTCGTTGACGAGCACCGCTATCTTCTCCTCGCTCTCCGTCAACAGGTGGTTGAGCATCGTCGTCTTGCCGGCACCGAGATTACCGCTCAAAATCGTGACCGGGATTCGACCCTGACTCATCTGGTATCCCGTCGCACGCACCCCACCGTCTTAAGCCTGACCGGAACCGGGCGACGAGAATCAGCAGGGCGAGAGGAGCGACCCGGCCGCTTAAATAGCGAGGGCGACACTATGGTAGTATGTCACTAGCGGACACCATCGAGACGTATCGTCGCCACGTCTCGGAGTGGCTTCGTGGTCTCTATCACGGGATGATATCTCATCCGGCGTACGAGTTGATAGAGAAGGAAGCCGAAGACGTCGAAGACGAATTCATGCTCGCCTGTTTTCCCGACGTGTTCGGCGTTCCGAGTCCGGTTTCCTACTACACCGCCGAGTTGCTTCCCTACCTGACCGACGAGTTCGAGGCGTGGGAACGCCGCATGTGGGACCGCGAATCGCTCATCGAACGCAAAGGACAGCAGTTCCACTTCTGATATGAACAAGTTCGTCTTCTTCGGCGGCAAAGGCGGCGTCGGCAAAACGACGGTTTCGAGCGCGTACGGGCTGAAGTGTGCCCACGCAGGGCTGAAGACGCTCGTCGTCTCGACCGACCCCGCCCACAGTACCTCTGACGTGTTCGACCAGCAGTTCGGGGACGACCCCGAACCGGTTGACGGCCACGAGAATCTGTGGGCGATGGAGATAGACCCCGAAAAAGAGGTCGAGAACCATCTGATGGAGATAAAACGGTCGATGGGCGACCAGGTGAGTCCGGGGATGGTAAACGCCATCGACCGCCAGGTAGAGATGGCACATCAGACGCCCGGCGCACACGAGGCGGCGTTGTTCGACCGATTCGTGGACGTGATGCAGAACTCCGAAGAGTTCGACCGCGTCGTCTTCGACACCTCGCCGACCGGCGGCACGCTCAGACTGCTCTCGCTCCCCGAGTTCCTCGAAGGCTGGATCGACCGCTTGCTTCACAAGCGTCAACAGAGCATCGACCTGTTCGAGAAAGCCGCTATCGGCGACCGAGAACCCCGTCGGATGGTCGACGGCGACCCTATCATCGCCCACCTCCAGCGACGAAAGGAGACGTTCGAGTTCGCTGGCGAGGTACTTCGCAACGACGCCGCGTTCTTCCTCGTGCTCAATCCAGACGAGTTGTCGATTCGCGAGACGGGACGGGCCGTCGAAGAGTTGGCGAAGTCCGGGCTGGCAGTCTCTGGACTCGTCGTCAACAAAGTCACCCCGGAACCGGACGAAGACGAGTCGGGTCGTGGTGCGACCTACCTTCGAGAGCGCTGTGAAACCGAACGCGAGCGAATCGAGGAGATTCAGTCGTCGTTCGACGAACCGGTGGTCGCCATCATCGAATCTCGTGTCGAAGAGGTGAAAGGAACGCTCCTCTCGGACGTGACAGACAAATTAGAAGTTGCGGTCGAACCACCACCAAAATCTGCCGGATAACTATCAAAATCAAGGACACATTGGCGTAGGAAAGAGGTTTTCATACCCATCATACTATCAAGAGCTAGAGGAACACTTATTGTGTTTCGTCAATCTCTATGCCTTGGGGCTAAATACCATGGCGACAGCAATCATTTGGCTAGTACTGGGCGTGCTGGTACTTTTCAGCGTCGGGTATCTCGGTTACTCGCGCTACCTCGCACAGTTCGTCGAACTCGACGACAGTCGAGATACACCAGCACACAAGTACGAGGACGGGCAGGAGTACGTTCCTGCCAAAAAGACCGTCCTCCTCGGGCATCACTATTCGAGCATCGCGGGCGGCGCGCCCATCGTCGGCCCGATTACGGCGGGCGCGGCGTTCGGGTGGCTTCCAGCCATCCTGTGGATCGCAATCGGGAATCCGATTCTCGGCGCGGTTCACGACTTCATGTCACTGTCGGGGAGTCTCCGACACGAAGGGAAGTCCATCGGGTACATCATGGGCGAGTACGTCGGCGAACGCGGCAAGAACATGCTCCTTTGGTTCGCGTTCCTGACCATCATCCTCGTCATCGCGGTGTTCGCGCTGGTGGTGGCCGTCGTCTTCGACGCCTTCCCGAGCGCGGCGACCGCGAGCATGTTGTACATCGTGCTCGCGCTCATCTTCGGCGTGTGGCTGTACCAACTCGACCTCCCGTTCGGAGTCGGGACGGCCATCTTCGTCGCGGGCGTGTTCGCCAGCGTGTGGGTCGGCATCCAGTACCCAATCGCGCTGTTTCCCGCGGTCGGTGACGCGGCCTATCCGGCGGGAACCATCGTCCTCCTATCGGGTGGATCGTGGCTCCCGCTCGCGGGAACCTACGGCCCGAACGTGGCTGGCTGGGTGCCAGTCGTCGTCGTCTACGCGTTCATCGCCAGCGTCCTTCCAGTGTGGACGCTCCTGCAACCACGTGACTACCTCTCGTCGTTCCTGCTGTACGCGGGCGTCGGCGGGATGTTGCTCGCAATCATCCTCGGCTCGCTGGGACTGTTCGACCCCGTCACCGTCGACGGGACGACCTACTCGTCGTTGTCGACGCAGCTTCCGGCGTTCACCGGATTCTACAGTGACGCGCTCGGGCCAATCTTCCCGTTCCTGTTCGTCACCATCGCCTGCGGGACGATAAGCGGGTTCCACTCACTCGTCTCGTCGGGGACCACGGCCAAGCAACTGAACACGGAAAGCGACGCTCGGGTCATCGGCTACGGCGGCATGCTCGGCGAGGGACTGTTGGCGACCACCGCGGTCGCCGCGCTCGCCATCGTCGCAACCACGGAGTTCAGCAGTGGACTCGCAGGTGCACTGGCGAACTTCCCGACGGGTGGCGGCGTCATGCTGTCAAGCCTCGGAGTCCCAGTCTCGTACGGCATCCCGTTCATCGGTCTGGTGTTCGTGAGTTTCCTGCTGACGAGCACCGACACGGCGATTCGCCTCGGTCGGTACATGTTCGAGGAAATCGTCGGCACGCCCGAGACGAGCACGGAAAAGACGCTGACGAACCGCTACGTCAACGCAGGCATCCAGAGTGTGCTCGCTTACGTTCTCGTCTCCAGCGGGACGTGGGAGAGCCTCTGGCCCCTGTTCGGCAGCGCGAACCAGCTGCTCGCGGCACTCGCCCTGCTGACCGCGACCATCTGGCTGGTCAACTGGGACGACAGCAAACAGTTGCTCAGCACGGGCGGGCCGCTCGTGTTGATGTTCGCGGTGACCATCGTCGCCCTGCTGTGGATCGCGCTCATCCGCGCGCCGCAGGGGATGATGGCGGCCGATACGACGACGGTCGAAGCCGTCTCGCTCGGTGCGCAGGCCATCATCTCGCTCATCCTCGTGGGACTGGCGTTGTCACTGGCCAGAATCGGCTATCGGAACATCATGTCTGCTCGTCGTGAACGCACCGGAGCGCCGGTCACCGACGGCGGAGAAAAAGCAGACGACTAGGGCCGCAGACGACGCACGACACGCCCGAGTAGTCCCCGTTCTTTCGAATCGAGTGGTCGCCAGAGCGCGAACGCCGCACCCACGTCGGCATTCTTGCTGGCGACGATTTCCTCTCGCTCCGGCGCGACGACGACGAGATTGATTTCGTAGCGTCCGTAGTAGCCGAATTTGAGGAGCGTCCGGTCGCGGAAGCCCGAGACGAACTCGCGCACGTCGTCTGGAATCTCGGGGACGACCACCACGAAGGTGAACTCGGTGCCGAAGTGCTCTTCGTCGGCCTCAATCCACTCGTCGGCGAGGTCGTGGCCGAGGTCGACGAACGACTCGACGTCAGAGACGCGAACCGAGTCGGCCCGGCGGACGAACAGGTGTTCTTCGATAGTGTGGTTGGCGTAGTTGAGCGACTGGTGGAAAAACTGCTTTTGATTCTCCATCAACATCCGGCCGTAGAGCGTGAACTGTCGGCCGTGGACCGAGTAGGATTTCTCCAGGTCGAAGTTGAGAAACAGTCGGTCGCTCACTCTATCGACGTACTCGTCCTCCCAGTCGGGGACGCTTTCGGGCGTCCGAGCCGAGTCCCGTGGCTCGATACCGCTATCCATACTGATTCGGTCGAGTGGGACCGATATATATCCGTTGCCGATTGTGAGTCGGTACCGAGACTCATCATACTTTTATTACAAATGGTAGTGTGTCACACACTGTGATAGACGCAGACCCGCTCGGGCGAGCGATGCTCGACTACCAGCGAGGCGAACTGGACGGTGAGTGTCTGTACCGCGACGGGGAGGACGTACGGGACGGGCACATCCGCGAGAACTATTTCACGCCGCTCGAGGAGTGGCGCGACGACTGGCGTGACCTGCTCGAATCGCTCGACTATCCCATCGTGGACGTCGGTTGTGGCGTCGGTCAGCACGCCGAATTTCTACAAGAGGGCGGTGAAGTCGTCGCCATCGACGTGAGTCCCGCCGCCGTCGAGGCGGCGAGCGAGCGCGGCGTTCGCGACGCTCGCATGATGGACATGTTCGAGTTGAATTTCTCACGGGACAGGTTTCGGTCCGCACTCGTCAGCGGCACGCAGATAGGTCTCACCCAGTCGCTCGTGGGTGCGCGTGACTTCCTCTGTGACCTCGCCCGGATCACCGACGAATCGGGCGTGGCCGTCGTGGACAACTACGATCCCACCACCATAGGCGGGGAGGAACTGTTCGGCTATCGTCCCGACCCGCGTCCGGGTATCGCACACCGAACGTTCCACTTCGAGTACGAGAGGGACGAAGAACGCGAAGTCGGGCGAAGCCTCCACTTCGTCCTCTTTTCGCCCGACCGTCTGCGCGACGTGACCGTCGGAACGCCGTGGCACGTCACCGACGTGCGCCCGAGGGATGGATTCTACAAGGCGGTGCTGGCGAAAGACGAGTCTGCGTGGGGAGACGACGACTAGTCACTGCTCTCCCTTCGTCGTAGAACGCACAGATATCGAGCGCCTACGTCTCGAACGCCATCTCGATGCGTTCTAGATCAGAGTCTCGTATCCGGTCGGGCGACGCCTCGATTTCCTGGAGCGGCCGGAACGCGGCCTCGAACCCCTCGGCCTCCGGTGTAAGCTCGCCCGAGACGTTCGACCGTTCCAGCGCGTAGGTAATCAGGTAGTAGGCGAGACCCGGAAACTCGGCGTGGAGGATGGTGAGAAATCGGAGGTCGGAAGGGTCAGCTCGGAGGCCGGTCTCCTCTTCGAGTTCTCGCACGACCGCCTCCTTCGGCCCCTCGTCGTACCTGGCGTGACCACCGGGGAGGCTCAAGACACCCTCGTGCTGGGGTATCGGTTCGTCAAGGACGAGGACGTATTCGTCGTCGTGGACCACGACGTGGACGCCCGGAACCGGGTTGCGCGAGAGCACGAGTTCACACTCCGAACACCAGGGATACTCGCGTCCCTCGAACTCGCAGGTTCCTACCTCGGCCCCACATCGATGGCAGTGGTCGGGAGCGACGGCGACAGAATCGATGGCGACGGATTCGAGCTCGCCCATGTGAATATATGTCACCCCCGACCGACGAAAACGTTCCTATATCACGAAAGGTATAGATACTCACTGCCACGACGCCATATATCCCCGGTCGGTGTCCCGAGGGTGTCCGGGGACAACGCATAACACGGAGGCGTCCGTAACGAGGTGTATGACTGGAAAGCGGACGGAAGCGTGTGGTCGGTGTGGCCTGTCGTCGGTCGTCGACGCTACCTCGGACGGCGAACCGCGCGACGTGTACGGGGACGACCGAATTGAGGTGTCCGAGTCCGAGATGCGTGCCGTCAACGGACACGCCGAACTCCTCGGCCGAGCGAAGCGTCGACTCGACGCCTTCGCCGAGCGGATCACGTACGGAAAGTTACGAGAATAATAATCGTTCGTCACGGAATGAGAACTGGAGAATACACCCCGAAACGCCCGAAAATCGACGGGCAGTAAGAGGTAAAACCTTGCGCGACATACGACCTTTCGAGTAAATGGAAGAGAGCATCTCTGGCTTCAAGCTCCGCGGTAGCTGGGGAGATATCGTCGAGCACGGCGAGCGAATCACACGAGCCCTCCGAGACGCAGACGCATCCGGCGAGGCGTTCGACGAGTGGAACGAGTGGCGTCCGAAATCCCACGAACGACTCGGTGAGGACGTCGCCGAGAAGACCGCAGAACAGGCACACGTCGGCGAAGGAAAGGGCGAACAGGCAGGAGAGTCCCCGGACGACGACCTCAAGACGGCGGGCGAGAAGCTAACGGAGTCCTACGAAAAGCTCGAAAAAGACGACACCGAAGGTGCGATGGACAGGTGGCAGGACTCGGTGAACTACGTCGCCCGCGCCGCCGACTCGGCCAGCCGAAAGGCCATCCGAAAGGTCGAAGACACCGTCTACCAGAAGGTGATGACCCAGCTCGCGCCGTACTACTTCGACAACGACCTCGTCAGTGCGAACATCCAGCAGACGAGTCGGATGGAAGACGGCGAGGAGGGGTTCATCTTCGAGGTGAACGTCAACGACGACGAACTCAAAGACCGGGTCTCCGAGTTGCTCGCGTCGTACGAAGACGAGTTCGACCGTTGGCATATCGACACGGAAAAACAGACCGAAATCGTGGAGGCCGCGGAGGGCGTCGAACCGCCGAAAGAGGGCGACGAACCCCACGCGAACACGAACTGAATTTTCGGTACCTAGTCGGTACACTATTGTCACGAGAGGAGAAAACAAACAGCAATGGCAGGGTTGGCGACGGTGGCTATCGCCGGAATGGCGAGTCTCTTCATGGCGTGGGCTATCGGCGCAGGGTCGAGTGGGTCGACCCCCTTCGCTCCGGCGGTCGGCGCGAACGCCCTCTCGGTGATGCGCGCCGGGTTCCTCGTCGGCATCCTCGGATTTCTGGGGGCCGCCTTACAGGGTGCGAACGTCTCAGAAGCGGTGGGCCGCGAGTTGATTCTCGGTGTCCAACTGTCACCGCTCGCGGCGACGACCGGATTACTCACGGCGGCGGTACTGGTCGCTATCGGCGTCTTCACGGGGTATCCCATCGCAACTGCGTTCACCGTCACGGGCGCTATCGTCGGCGTTGGGTTGGCGCTGGGCGGCGACCCGGCCTGGGCGAAGTACCAGCAGATGGTCGCGCTCTGGGTACTGACTCCCTTCGTCGGCGGCGGTGTCGCCTACGCGACCGCGCGCACGCTCCGACACGAGGACGTGCCCGAAACCGTCGCCATCCCCCTTCTCGGTGGTATCGTGGGGCTCATCGTCGCCAACATCGGGTTCGTCTTCCTCGGCCCGGCGGGGGCGAGTGCGTCGATTTCGGAAGCCATCGCGAACGAACTCTCGCTTCCCCGGGTCACCGGCGTCGATACCGGTGTCGTCCTCGCATCGCTCGTCATCGCGAGTACGGTCGCGCTCGGCCTCCGCCGAGAACTCTCGACGAACGTCACGCGTGGACAGCGTCGATTTCTGCTCGCGCTCGGTGGTCTCGTCGCGTTCTCGGCGGGGGGGAGTCAGGTCGGTCTGGCAATCGGTCCACTGCTCCCGCTCTTGGACGACTTCACGATTCCGCTCGTCGCGGTGCTCGTCGGCGGCGGTCTCGGCCTGCTCGCCGGGTCGTGGACCGGTGCCCCACGGATGATAAAGGCGCTCGCACAGGACTACTCGGCGCTCGGGCCGCGCCGGTCGATTTCCGCGCTCATCCCCGCGTTCGCCATCGCGCAAGCCGCCGTCTTCTTCGGCATCCCCGTCTCGTTCAACGAAATCATCGTCAGCACCATCATCGGAAGCGGCTACGCCGCGAGCGGTGGCGGCGTGAGTGGGAAGAAGATGGGCTACACCGTCCTCGCGTGGGTACTCTCGCTCGCGCTGGCGCTAGGCGTCGGATACGGCGTCTTCTCGGCGGTCCGGGCGGTCTCCTGATTCGGATTCGACTCTCGCTGTGGGTTCGCGCCCGTCACGCAGTCGCTCGAATCTTGGCGCGACCGCTCGTCGCACTCCGGAGGCGGTCACAGAGCGCGTTGGACTCCTCGACCGGGACTCGAACGGAAAATTCGACGTTCTCACCGTACTCGCCGTCGAACTCGACGCCCTCGCTCTCCAGAACACCCCGGACCGTCCCCGAGTCGTCGTAGCCGACGACGACGGCGAACCGTTCGTGGGGACGCTCCTCGACGATTTCGGCGTCGTCCACTGCCTCCTTGACGGCGCGGGAGTACGAGCGCACCAGTCCGCCGACGCCGAGGTTCGTTCCGCCGTAGTAGCGCGTGACGACGACGACCACGTTCTCCACGTCGCGCTGCTGGAGGACGTTCAACGCCGGTTTCCCCGCGCTTCCGGAGGGTTCGCCCTCGTCGCTCGAATACTCCCGAAGGAATCCCCCCGATGCCACAGAATCCCCGGCGTTCCCGCCGCCTGCCCGGACCCGGTAGGCGGGCACGTTGTGGGTCGCGTCCGGGTGCAGGTCGTCGATGTCGGCGACGAACGACTCAGCGTCTTCGACGCTCTCTGCGGGTGCTGCGTAGCCGATGAACTCCGAGCCGCGAACTTCGAACGCCGCCTCACCGCGTCCTGCGACGGTCCGGTAGGTCGTCTCGCCCATCGCTCGTCGGTACGGAACGAACACCGAAAAGGCGTGGCTTTTCGCCGCGTCGCTGCGGTCGAATCCGGTGTTCGGGTACGTTCGGACCAAAACTGTCAAATAGTCCCCACGACGTGACGGCAATCATAGAAGGGTAAACTGCGTCCCACTCCAGAAGCCGATTGGCCCGAACGCAGTTCGAGTCCGCGTCAGCTCAACTCGATTTTCCGCACGAAATCGAGGTTCTTCAGGTCGTTCAGCACGTCGCCGGGGACGTCCTCGTCGGTGACGAGATAGAGTCGCGGTTCGTCGGTGAACTCCGGGTCCTCGCTCACGGTCTGGCGGATGGAGATGTCGTTGTCCGCTAACAGCGTCGTTACGGTGGCGACGATTCCCGGTTGGTCGGCGTCGGTCACGTCGACGGTCAGCACCGACAGGTCGAGGACGGGAGCCAGGTCCATCAGACTCGGAATCGAGGAGATGTTCTGGAAGATGCGCCGGAGCTCGTCGTCTTTCAAAATCGCGTCCGTCGTCGAATCGACCACGCGTCGGTCGACGCCAATCTCGCGGGCAATCTGCGTGTTCGGAATCTCGATGCCGCCCGAGACGACGCGCCCCTCGTCGCTCACCGAGAACCCGCGTTCGAGGAGCAGTCGGATGACCTGCTGTTGGCTCGGACTGCCCTCGAACTTCTGCATGATTCTGTCGAACATCGATTAGTGGCCCCTACGCGGCGACTGGCTTAGTGATGTGGGATATTTATCGAACGTCGTCAACGACCGAACGGGAGAGTGGTCACAGACTCTCTTTCGTGCTCGCCACGTCGCTTCGCCGCTCGTCGATCTGGGTCGCGTCGTCCAGCGCGCGCGCCAGGCCTTTGAACAGGGCCTCTATCTCGTGGTGTGCGTTTTCTCCCGTCACGCCCGCATGAAGCGTCAACCCGGCATTCATCGCCAGCGAGCGGAGGAAGTGTTTCGCCATGTGGCTGGTCAGGTCGCCGACCCTGCCCTGCGAGAACTCGCCGTCGAACTCGAAGAGCGGACGGCCGCTCACGTCCACGACTACGTCGGCGACTGCCTCGTCCAGCGGGACTTTTCGGTCGGCGAACCGCTGGATGGCCCGGCGGTCGCCGAGAGCCTCGTCGAACGCCTGCCCGAGCGTTATCGCCACGTCCTCGACCGTGTGGTGGTCGTCGATGTGCAGGTCGCCGTCGGCCCGCACCGTCAGGTCGAACAGGCCGTGGCGGGCGAAGCTATCGAGCATGTGGTCAAAAAAGCCGATACCCGTCTCGACGGTGGAGTCGCCGTCGCCGTCCACGTCGAGGGTCACTTCGATGGTGGTCTCCGCCGTCTCGCGCGTCACGGCGGCGGTTCGGTCGCTCATAGTCGGCTATTCGTCCGCAAGTACAAGGTGGTTCTGTTCGCGGTGACCGTCGCCGTAGGCCTATGTCACTCGGATTGCCAGACGTGCGTCTGACGAAACTATATTTGTTTTGAACTCGAAGACTCAATCGAAATGAAGCGAGACGTGTTGAGCGGACTGATGGTCGTCATCGGGCTATTACTGTGCGGAACGATTCCCGGTGCAGTGATGGGTGCGCCGATGACGGCGGCCGGAGCCTACTGGTTCGCGGAGCCACGACTGGGTTCGCAGCAGAACGTGATTCGGCGACTCGCCAAACAGACGCGGTGAGCCCTCACCGGCGCGGTGAACAGGGCGGACCTGCTAGTCGAGTGCTTCCCACGCGTCCGTCAGGCTGAACGCTCCTCGATAGAGGGCACTCCCGACGACGACTGCGGCGGCCCCCGTTTCTCTGAGTGTACGAACGTCGTCGACAGTCGCCACACCGCCACTCGCCACGACGGGGATGTCGACGGCCTCAGCGACTCGCCGAACCGGGTCGGTCTGCACGCCCTCCATCTGTCCTTCGACGTCGACGTCCGTGAACAGAATCGCGCCAGCACCGAGTGCTTCGTAGCGAGTCGCGGCTTCTGCCGGGTCGAGACCGGTCGACTCCGTCCACCCGGAGACGAGAACCTCGCCGTCTCTCGCGTCCAGGCTCACCATCACCGAACCGGGGTGGTTCTCGCTGATTTCTGCGACGATGTCCGGGTTTTCTATCGCGGCGGTGCCGAGGATGACGCGGTCGACGCCGCGTTCGACGAGGTCGATTGCGTCCGCTACGGTTCGGATGCCGCCACCGAGTTGCACGTCGACGTCGACGGCGTCCAGGATAGCTTCGACCGCGGAGGCGTTCTTTCGCTCGCCTTCGAACGCGCCGTCCAGGTCGACGAGGTGGAGCGTCTCCGCACCCTGGTCGACCCACTTTTCGGCCGCCTCGACGGGGTCACCGTAGCTCTTCTCCGTGCCTTTCTCTCCCTGCACCAACTGGACGACTTCGCCGTCCTGCATATCGACCGCCGGGACGACTTCGAACGTCGGGAACATACATCGGGTTGAATCGGCGGGCGCGTAAATCCAGCGAGTCGTTACCGTTTAAGATGACGAGACGAATGTACGAGTATGGTCGAAGTTTTGCTGGTAGTCGGTCTCGGTGTCGCCGTGTTCGTCGGATTCAACATCGGTGGCTCCTCGACCGGCGTCGCGTTCGGTCCCGCAGTCGGAAGTGGAACAGTGTCGAAACTCGCCGCAGCAGGACTGATGTCGGGGTTCGCTCTCCTCGGCGGGTGGACGGTCGGACGGAAGGTCATCGAGACGATGGGGGGCGAAATCGTCAGCATGAATTTCACGCTCGGTGCCAGCGTCGGCGTCCTCTTTTTTGTCGGCATGGCGCTTCTCATTTCGAATCTCTTCGGTGTACCAGCGTCCACCTCGATGACGGCGGTCGGTGCAATCGCCGGACTGGGCATCGCGACCGACACGCTGCAGACCGACGTGATGTTCGAAATCGTCTCGTGGTGGCTCGTCGCCCCGGTGCTCGCGTTCTGGGTGTGTGCCGTCATCGGCCGCTACCTCTACCCCTATCTCGACGTCTGGTTCGAACTCGAACAGTCCGACGGCCCCCTGCTAGAGGTCAACCGCGTCGGGTCGGTGCCGTACCCGGCCATCTCCTCGAACGCCACACCGAAGGAGATCTTCGTCAGTTTCCTCGTGGTCGGTATCGGCTGTTACATGGCGTTCTCGGCGGGTGCGTCTAACGTCGCCAACGCGGTCGCGCCGCTCGTTGGAAGCGGTTCTGTCGGCGAGAGCCAGGGCGTCTTGCTCGCGGGTCTCGCGATTACCCTGGGTGCGTTCACCATTGCTCGTCGAACGCTCGACACGGTCGGGAACGACCTGACGGACTTGCCCCTGCTCGCAGCACTCATCGTCGAGATAGTCAGCGCGAGTCTCATCACGTTCCTCTCGTCTATCGGCATCCCCGCCAGTCTCGCCGTGAGTGCGACGATGTGCATCGTCGGTCTCGGGTGGGGGCGCGCGACGCGAACCGTGCGCATCTCCGACGCCGCCGCCGCCGCGGTCCGCGGGCGGGCCGACGACGAAGAAGACCGGCCGGGGATGTCGGTCAGCGTGCTGACCGCCGAACAGGACGAGGTGACGAAAATCGGTGAAGAAGACCCCAACACGCTCCAGGCGAGCGACCTGTTCGACCCCTCCACGACCGCACGCGTCGTCGGCCTCTGGATCATCACGCCGTCTATTTCCGCCATCGCGTCGTACCTCCTGTTCTCGTTCGTCCCGCTCATCTCTGCCTGAATCGTTCCCGATTCATCATGCATGGCGAGCGAAACAACAACTACTAACCATCCCCCGGACGAAGCCTCGTGTGATGCCTACCGTAGAATACCTCAATTACGAAGCGCTGGACGACCAGGGCTGGGACATCGACGACGACGACCTGTTCGACAAGGCCGCCGACGCCGACTTCGGCGAGGAGGACTTCGGCTCGCTCGAAGTCAACGAGGGCGAGTACATCCTCGAAGCCGCCGAGGCACAGGGCTACGATTGGCCCTTCTCGTGCCGTGCCGGTGCCTGTGCGAACTGCGCCGCCATCCTCAAGGAAGGCGAAATCGACATGGACATGCAGCAGATTCTCAGCGACGAGGAAGTCGAAGACAAGAACGTTCGCCTGACCTGCATCGGTAGTGCGGCCGAAGACGAGGTCAAAATCGTCTACAACGCGAAGCACCTCGACTACCTGCAGAACCGCGTCATCTAAACCCCGAACAGTTTTCAGGGGGTTTCGTTTCGTCGGCTAGTTGTGGGTTTAGGTGCCACGCACTCCCGAAATAATTCGTGGGTCGATATCATTTCATTTTTGACAGACCGCAACACCTAACATCTCTGACTGAGGCCTCCCGTGTGGTGCACACTTCGATTCCCGACCTCCTGCGATTGCTCGCCATCCCCGTCTTCGGGTGGGCCTCGTGGCGCGACGTCGAGACGCGCCGAGTTCCCAACGAGACGTGGTATCCGCTCGCCGTGCTCGCGGTCGTGCTGCTGGCGTGGGACGGACTCACGGCGATGCAAGCCAGGCCGCTCGAACAGCGGTGGTTCCTCTTTCGCGTCGCCGTGAGTCTGGGTTTCGTCGCGCCGCTGGTCCTGGCGTTCTGGTGGTTCCGGGCGTTCGGCGGCGCGGACGCGAAGGCGTTTCTCGTGGTCGCCGCACTGTTTCCGACCTATCCGGCCTACCACGTCGGAGAGTGGCTGGTTCCCATTCAGGGCAGCGTACTCGGCGTGTTCTCGCTCACGATACTGACGAACACGGTCCTGATCGGGGCGCTCTATCCCGTCGCGTTGTTCGTCCGAAACCTGTTCGCAGGACGGTTCTCGTCCGCGATGTTCGTCGGGCACGTCGTGCGATGGAACGAGATTCCGGAAGCCCACGGCCGATTGCTCGAAACTCCTGACGGAATCACGCGTAACGGGGTGGACCTGGACGCGGTTCGGATGTACCTCCGGTGGCGGGGTGTCACGCTGGCCGACCTGCGAGAGCGAGCCCACGACCTGCGCGACCCTGCGACCCTGCCCGAGACGCCGAATCCGCCGACCGATGGCGCGGTGACAGAAGGCGCAGTGACCGACGGTGGAACGGTCGTCACGGAATACGCGACACGGGAATCGTCGGGTTACGAAGATCCGTGGGGTGCCGCCCGCTTTTTAGCCGACATCGATCACGACGCGTACGGGACGACGCCCGCCAAGTTGCGGGGCGGGTTGGAAGTGCTGGTCGCCGAAGAGGAAGTGTGGGTGTCGCCAGGCATCCCGTTCATCGTCCCGATGTTCGTCGGCCTGGTCGTCGCGTTCGGCTACGGCGACCTGCTCTCGGGGCTACTCGGCGTGCTGGGATTCACGAGTTTCTGAGTTCGAGGCCGACGCCGGTGGTCATCTGATGCC
This sequence comes from Haladaptatus ordinarius, assembly GCF_054177595.1. NCBI lineage: Archaea > Methanobacteriati > Methanobacteriota > Halobacteria > Halobacteriales > Haladaptataceae > Haladaptatus > Haladaptatus ordinarius. Next base: position 20,720 of record NZ_JBPEHH010000007.1, read on the forward strand.
GGTCACCATCGTCAGTACGGTGTACATACCGAAACCGATGGTTCCAGCACCGACGAGCGAGATGACCCACGCACTCAGCGTGAACGCTATCTTTCGTCCGGAGACGCCCCCCGACCCGACGACGAGGCCGCTCCCGATGACGCTGGAGATGATGATGTTGTTGAACGAGATGGGGATTCCCAGCGCGATAGCCGCCTGTGCGATGAGGAATCCGGGGACGAGTGCGGCGATGGAGCGTCGCATTCCGAGTTGCGAATACTCGCGTGAGACCGCTTGCAACAGACGCGGCGAACCCATCCACGCGCCGAGCAGGATGCCGGTGCCACCAAGGAGGAGCAACGTCACGTCGGGGACGTCGAAGGTGCCGAACAGCGGTTCGAGCGGGCCGGTCGCGAGACCGACCTGACTCCCGCCGCTGGAGAACGCGACGACGGCACCGAGGCCGACGAGGAACTGTTTGATTCCCGTCTGCATCGACCGCTCCATCGACCGATACAGTACGGCGAAGACGACCGCTCCCGCGACGAGACTCGTCGCCACCATCACCACGTCGTACGTCCCGAACAGCGTAGGTGTCGCCCCGACGCGGCCCGAGACGAAGTGGGCGACCGTCTGTTGTCCATCCGGGCCGGGGACGACGGCGATATCGACGTTCGCCAGGACGAACCCGACGAGGCCCCCGAGAAGCGGCACACCGACGGTTTCGGGGATGTCGTCGTGTCGGAGGAGCGAGGCGGTCGTGTACGCGATACTCGCCGAGACGAACGGAACTGCCACCCAGAACGTAGTGATTCGTCGGTAGGTATCCCACGCCGGGTCGCCGCCGAGCGCGAGTCCGACGCCGACCATCGCACCGGTCGTGGCGAACGCCGCCGGAATCGGATAGCCCGTCGAGACGCCGACCGCGATGAACAGCGCCGACGTGAACAGCCCTGCGGCAGCGCCGAGCGGCGTTATCGAGACGCCGTCTATCAGCCCAGTGCCGACGGTCTCGGAGATGCTTCCACCCTGTGCAATCGCGCCGAGTGCGGCGAACACGCCGATGAAGAAGGCCGCCCGCATCGTCGGAATCGCGTTCGCCCCGACCGCTGGCGCGAACGGCGGGGAGTTGCTCGACGCGCCGAGCGCCCACGCCATGAACAGGCTCGCGAGTACCGCTACGAAGACGACGGCGATGGTTCCGACCGTCACAATGTTTCCCGAAGCAGTCGGTTCAGTCGAGGGCGGATACCGACCGGTCGTCGCGCGATGATGACGGTCGTGTCCGCCCGTCTGCCGACGGCCTGTGGGACGGTGCCGACGAGTTGCCGGCGGAGCATTCCCTGACGTGTCGAACCGAGAACGGTCACGTCGTGTTTCGATGCCTCCTCGACGACGGTCTCGGTCACACCCCCGGTACGAACTTCGGTCTCGGCTGTCACGGGTCGAATTCGACGTTCGAGGGTCGTAAGTATAACCCCTGCATCCGTGCTGCGGTCGTTTGCGACCCGAAGCAGGTGGACGCGGGCGTCGTTCGTCAGCGCGATGGCACGCGCGACGTCGACTGCGAGTTCCGCGTGTGGTCCCTCGGCGACCGGGACCAGAATCGAATCGACGCCGTCCGCCGGACCGATTTTCTCCACGAGCAAGTCACACGGGGCACGGGCGACGAGACGGTCGACGTTGCTTCCGAGGACGATTTCGCTCGGGCGCTTGCGCTCGTGCCACCCGACGACGAGCGTATCACAGTCGAACTCGACCACGGCGTCCGTGAGCGCCCGGGCGATGTCGTGTGAGACGAGCAACTGGCCGCGGACGGGGACGGTTCCCTGTGCCGTTTCGATCACTCGGTCGAGAACCTTCCGTTTCTCGTCGCCGAACTCCCGGACGATGACCTCGTCCGTGAAGAGGGCGAACGGTGACTCTCGCTCCTTGACGAGGACGCTGAACACGAGGACCTCGCCGTCTCGTTCCCGTGCGATGTCGACCGCCGTGCGAGTCAACTGCGGGGCGTTGTCCGGGTGCGCCACCGCGACCGCGACGCGATACTCACTCGTTTTGCCCATCTCTGGTACCTACGACCGGGGTCAGTAAAAGGGTTGATACCCTAGAATTTTCGTTCTGGCATTCGATCTCGAGTCGTGAATCGATCGACTCGGTGGGGGGTCGGCACACTCGGCGGCGGCGCACTCGGTGTTGGGTCGTTTATGTTTCTCGTCAGTGACACCGTTCTCGCCACGTCGCAGACGTTCGTCTGGGGGTCGGAGTTGCACTCGCGATTCGGCTCCACCAGTACACGGCAGAACCGAACCGCTACGAGGTGGGCCGGTGGTCGGGACTCGGCGCGCTGGTCTCGTTTTTCCCGCCTACTTCGGTCTCATCGAGGTCAGCGTCTCCGCCGTACTGCGTCTCGCGCTCGGTCTGCTCGTCCCCGGCGTCGGGTTCACCGGGATGCAGGTCGGCGTGGCGATGGCCGTCGAGAAGGGCATCGTTTCGGGTGGAGAGAGCCCGGCGGCAGAACGAGGGTAGCTACGCCACTTTGGAGAAATCGCTTTCGACGTTCCCGTCCCGGTCCAGGTCGACGACCGCGTCGAACAGGCCGAGGAATCGCTCTATCTGCTCTTCGTCGTGGACGCCCTTCGAGAGGTGGAACAGGCCGACCGCGTCGTGTTTATCGAGCAGGTCGAGCACTCGCAGTATCGCCTCGTAGACGCGCTGTTCGTCGGCGTAGTAGGCCATCTCGGTGATGGAGTCGAAACTGATACGGCGTTTGCCGTCGGTCTCCGAGAGGAACTGTTCGGTCACCGAGACGATGCCTTCGAGGTCGTCGGGCGCGGAGACGTAGTGAACGTCGTCGGTCGTGCGTCGGGAGTAGCCACGTTCGATGGAGAGCGTGTCCAGGATGTCGGCTTTGCGCTCGTCTACGTCGTAGTGGTCGAGTTTCTGTTTCACCTCGCGGGCCGTCGTCCGGGTCGAGATGACGAGAAATCGGTCGGTGTCGGTTTTCAGGAAATCGGTGTCGATTCGGTCGGTTTCTCCCGTGCTCGGGTGCAAAAGAAGGATGCCGGTTCCGCCCGGTACGGAATCCGGCGTGTTCTCGATGGCGAGACGATAATCCATATCGTCCGGTAACCATGGGAATCGACTTAAAATATGCGGGATTCGGGGTCAGAAGACACTATCCGCAGTTGCCGCACCGACGACGCTGAAGATAGCACCGACGCTGATAGCTTTCAGCGTCGTCACGACCACCGCTTCGGAGACAGATCCGTCGACGAAGCCGTCACCGAGAAACGTCTCCGGTGCGGCGAAGACGACGGCGAGGATTGCGACCGACCCGAACGAGACGCCCATCAGGGAGATGAATCGCGCGGGGATGCCCGCGACTTCTACCTCTCGGTCGGGGTCGCGCTGGTGGTCTGCCTTGTAGAGTGCGCCGTAGCCGATGGCGAAGACGATACAGACGGTCAGCAGTGCGTGGACGCCGCTCATGTTCGTCGCCAGTCGCCAGACTTCCTCGGTGACCACGAACGGGCCGGCGAGGAGAAAGCCGCCGACGATCTGCTGGGCAGTGTCGGCGAGTGCGAATCGCTTTTTCGTACCGACCATGTCTACGACGAAGAACCGCAGGGATGTAAAGCACTCGTGCGTTTCGAGAGCATTTTGTCTGGGGCGCCCGTCCGCTCGAACATGAGCGTGCGCGAGGAGTTCGACGACTGGGCGACAGACGGGAGAGACAGAGGGATGGAAGAGCGCCACTGGTACACTGCGAAAGACGTCCTCGCCCGGATGCCGGTCGAGGCGGGTGACACCGTCCTCGATTTGGGCTGTGGAAGCGGCTACGCCGGGCGGGCACTCCGCGAGACGAAAGGTGCGGGGCGAGTGTACGGCCTGGATGGCTCACCCGAGATGGCGCACAACGCGCGAGGGTACACCGACGATTCGCAGGTCGCGTTCCTCGTCGGCGACTTCGACCACCTCCCGTTCGCCGACGACAGCATCGACCACGCGTTCACGATGGAGGCGTTCTACTACGCGACCGACCCACACGAGACGCTCCGCGAACTCCGGCGCGTCCTCCGTCCCGGTGGCACCGTCTTCTGTGCCGTGAACTACTACGAGGAGAACGTCTACTCCCACGAGTGGCAGGAAAACATCTCGGTGGAGATGACGCGCTGGAGCGCCGAGGAGTACCGGGCCGCCTTCCGCGACGCCGGACTGTACGTCGCAGAACAGGACAACATTCCCGACCACGAAACCGAAATACCCGACGAATCGGCGTTCCCGACCGACGACTGGGACGGCCGTGAGGCGATGGTCGAACGGTACCGCGAGTTGGGAACGCTGCTGACGGTCGGCGTCGCGCCGTGAAAATTTCGGAGTTTCTGCATCCAGAACCCCTTCGTTTCAGGTGGAACTAGATAATAATCGACCGGGACTGTTTGCTGTCGAGATGAAACGCGGTTCCGGAGGATTTAACCAAATCGCAGGGGGATTTTCGAGTGATATGGTGAAAGTTAGCGTAGTCGGCGCGGCGGGCACCGTCGGGGCCGCCGCAGGCTACAACATCGCGCTGCGTGGCATCGCGGACGAACTCGTTTTCGTGGACATCCCGGACAAAGAAGACGACACCATCGGCCAGGCCGCCGACGTGAACCACGGGGCCGCCTACGACTCGAACACGGTCGTCCGGCAGGGCACCTACGAGGACACCGCCGGGTCAGACGTCGTCGTCATCACCGCAGGAATCCCACGCCAGCCAGGGCAGACGCGCATCGACCTCGCGGGCGACAACGCGCCCATCATGGAGGACATCGGCTCGTCCATCGCGGAACACAACGACGACTTCGTCACCATCACCACCTCGAACCCGGTCGACCTGCTCAACCGCCACCTCTACGAGACGGGCGACCGCGCACGGGAGAAAGTTATCGGCTTCGGCGGCCGACTCGACAGCGCCCGGTTCCGCTACGTCCTCAGCCAGCGCTTCGACGCGCCGGTCCAGAACGTCGAGGCGACCATCCTCGGCGAGCACGGCGACACACAGGTGCCCGTCTTCTCGAAGGTCCGCGTGAACGGCACCGACCCCGAGTTCACGGACGACGAGAAAGAGGAGATTCTCGGCGAACTCAAGACCAGCGCGATGAACGTCATCGAGAAGAAAGGCGCGACCGAGTGGGGTCCGGCGACGGGCGTCGGTCACATGGTCGAGGCCGTCCTGCGCGATACGGGCGAGGTCGTCCCCGGTTCGGTCAAACTCGAAGGCGAGTACGGCCACGACGACGTGGCGCTCGGCGTTCCAGTCAAACTCGGGAAGAACGGCGTCGAGGAAATCGTTGAGTGGGACCTGACCGAGTTCGAGCGCGAACAGCTCGGCGAGGCCGCCGACAAACTCGCAGAGCAGTACGGCAAGATCGAGTAAACGAGTCTTCGGGTGGTTTCGAGTCCGTTCTTTTCCAGCGTGGTAACAGCGTGCGTACAGAGAATCCTCGCCGGTTCGGTCAAAACATGACGAGCTAGTTGTTTCAGTAGTTCTCTCCGGCGTTCGAACGACTACTGACTCCGAACGAAACGGCATCGCGACAGTATCGGCGTATGATATATTTCGGTGACTGTGCTGAATGGAGGGTGCGGATCGGTCGTTCAATCCGTAGCCGGCGGCACGACCGCTCTACCGAAACTATCGTGGGAATCGCCGTCCTCAGCCGTCCGCTCAGGGTCGGAGTGCCAGCAGGCCGCGAGGCCCGACGGCAAATACGTGACCGGCCGCGACCACTGGCGACGAATATCTGGACGTGTGGACCGACGCGTGCCACAGGTCGCGGTTCGGCCCGAAAACACCGCCAGCGTCCCGGCGGAACGCGAGAAGGGAACTCGTCACGGCGAGAACGGCGTCGTCGGTCACTACAGGGGCGGCCGTGCCATGTTCCCCGAGGTGGGCCTTCCAGTTCGTCTCGCCGGTTTCTGCGTCGAGTTCGTAGAGGTCACCTGCGGAGACGTGGACGTCGCCGTCGGATACCGCGGCGGCGGCAATACTGTGAAGGTCTCGCCGCCAGCGGACGTCGCCCGAGTGGTCGACCGCGACGGTCTCCTGCCAGCCCGTCTGGACGACGCCGCCGTCGTCGACGACCGAGGCGGCGTACGGTGTATCGACGGGGACGCGCCAGCGTTCCGTTCCGGTCTCGCGGTCGAGCATCACGAGCGCGTTCCGGCCAGGGACGTAGACGCCGTCTTCAACGACAGCGGGTGGGACCTGCGTCGCGGTTCCGTCGCCGAGATTGTACTCGTCGTAAACGAGTGGGTCGAGCGGGCGTCGCCAGCGTTCGGTGCCGTCCGGTGCGAGCCTAACGCACGTGGTGGCGCTGCGGACGTACACGTCGTCGTCGAAGATGGTGACGCCGTACGTACGGTCGTCACCGATGCGGGGTGCGCCGATTACATCGCCGTCTGCGAGCGAGAGCACGGTCACGGACGCCGGTGCAGGGTCCGGCCCGGTCGTCGTCGAAACGACCCGCGTCGGAACGTAGAGGCGACCACGGTCCGGGTCGAAGGCCGGTGCTCCGGAAACTTCTACGTCGAGGTTTCGCGACCACCGCTCGCTGCCATCGGGTGCGATTGCAACGACTCGCCGCTCGGTGGCGAAGTACACGACACCGTCGTAGGTGACGGGCGGCGCGTACGGCCAGCTGGCCGAGGTGAGGGTTTCGTGCTCGCCGGGCTCTGGCACCCCGCCAGTTACGCGGTTCGCATTCGTCGGGTCGTTGCCGTATTGATGCCAGTCACCGTCGTGGAACGTCGTGGCGTCTTCGCCGCCGCCAAGGACGCTACAGCCGGCGAGCACGCTCGCCGTCGCGGTTCCCGCACCCGTGAGGAACGCTCGACGCGACGACCGATGCCGAGACGAACCGAATCGTGACGAGCCGGACTGTTGAGGAGTAGACGGTGTTGAGGGGGAGTCGACCGAGGGCACGCTCGATGGGTTCGACCGGTGATGGTATGTGCTTTCTGTTTTGCCGACACTTGGCAGTGTATCGCGTGCGACAGGCGGTCGAAGATATCTACCGTCCGTCCGCCAATCGCGTTCCGATTCGTTCGGGCAGTCCCGCCTCCCGAACCGCCTCCTGCACAGTTTCGACGTCATACTCCACACGGTGTTCCGCCACGGTCATTTCAGCGAGGTCGAGGATGGCATACGCGGCGCGGGGGTCGCTGTCGCGGGGCTGGCCGACGCTGCCCGGATTCACGACGATTCCTTCGTCGTACACCTCGTGATGCTGGACGTGGGTGTGACCCATGACGAGTACGTCCGCGTCGCCGAGCAACCCCGGTTCGAACTCCTTCGGATAAGTGTAGTGGTCGGGGTCGTCCGGGTGGCCATGGACGATCTGCACTCGCCCGTCGCAGGCGGTAGTGCTGTCGGGGCGGTTCGCCAACCACTCGCGCTGGAGGTCGTTCAGTTGGTCGCGCGCGTACTCGACGCCCGCGCTGGCCATGCTGTTGAAGCGGAACGCGGTCCCCGTGACTACCGCGCGGTCGTGGTTTCCCATCACGCTCGCAGCCACTCGGTCCCGGAGGACGTCGACACACTCGGCGGGCCACGGGTTGTAGCCGACCACGTCGCCCGCACAGAGTAGTGCATCGACCGTCGGCATATCGTCGAGCACGGCGTCGAGTGCGACGCGATTCGCGTGAACGTCAGAGATGACGCCGACTTTCATGGTCGGCGGTACGACCGCCGCCGACTTAATTCCCGTTTTCGACGGCGAGGTCGAAATCGACGCCCCCGTCTCCGTCGGTTCGTGCGACGCCGACGGCGCAGACGGGGTGTTCGAAGTCGAGGTCGTAGGCCGCACTCGCCGCCTCGTCCGCGCTCGACCGCTCGAACGCGAACGGTTCGGGCGTGTCTTTCTCGTAGGTCGCCACGAGCGTCGGTTCCGTGACCTGCTCGACTAGCAGAGCGTCCCGACGGACGATGCCGACGTACGACTCCTCGCCTATCGTGCCCGCGATTCGGGGCGTGTCGTAGTCGTCCTTCTCGTAATCGAGCGCGAGCAAGCTCTCGGCGAGGGCGTCCCGTGCAGGATAGCCGAGTTCGAGTTTCTCGGCGATGGGGTCGACCTGCGAACCGTTGCCGACGACGGCGGTGTCGCCAGCGATGCGGACGCAGTTGTAGGCGATGTAGGGGTTATCCGTCTCGGGAGCGTCTTCGGTGGGAGTGATGGTCACAGACTCCTCACGGGCGACTGCCTTGCGGTTCGGGAACGAACGCGAGGAGACGCGGTACGCGCCTCCCTCCGGGCCGACGACGATGAAGCGTCCGACGTACATACACGACCGTGCGTAATCTGTGGGGAAATAGGTGCTGGTTTGTGCATGGTTACGGAGTGTGCCACAGTAACATACGGACGCGGAACGCGCAACGCTTACAAGCAAGCGGCCAGTACGCTATTCTGCAGTAAACAGTCCCATGGGGTAGTGGCCAATCCTGAAGCCTTCTGGGGGCTTCGACCGCGGTTCGAATCCGTGTGGGACTATTCTTCGATTCTATACGACCAACAGATGTTCTCTCGAACCCCTTCGTTTCAACTGGAACTTCTCCACAGTTACTGCCAGTTCGTGTTCGATTCCTCGTCGGTTTCCGCCTCGTCCACCGCTCCGAGCGCTCGCTCGTCGTTGTACTCTTCCATCCCACTCGCCTCACCCGATATCTCGTTGTAGACCGCTTCTCGTGCCTCGTCCGCCGACTCGAAGCGTTCGTCGACGAGGCGGTCGAAGACGCTCCCCAGCGTCTCCGTCTCGTTCGGGAGGTCGAGTCGCTGGTCGCCGTACTCCGCCGCGAGTTCCTCGCTGGTCGTCGGATACTTGTGTTCGCCGAGCATCCGACCTGCCTTGCCGAGCATATCTTCGACGCTCTCCGCGCGCTCGTGCTGTCGCTCGCGGGCGCTCTCTTGCACGCTCTCGGGGTCGTGGTCGTCCTCGGGCATAGACGGACGTATGGGCGGGCGTCGGAAATTCGTACTGGCTCTCCACCTCCAACCCACCCGGATTACTTCTCGACTTCGAGCAGAGCGACTCGCTCGCAGACGAGGTCGGTGAGCGAGGCACCACTCGCGGTTAGCTCTCGCTCCGAGATGTCGAAGAACTCGAACAGTCGCTCGCGGTCCGGTTGACCGAGTGTGGTGGCGGGTTCGAGTAGATGTTCGACCGCATCCTCAGCACGCGTCTCTCGCTCGTCATCGCCTCCCTGTTCGGCATCGACCGCAACGACGACCGGCTGTTCACCCTCCGAGACGCCCATCTCGAGTGCCTGGTTTATCTGACGGCGGCCCGCGGCGTACAGTAAAACCTCGACGGCTCGGTCACGGGCGACGTTCTCCTCGCGGTCGAACGCGCGATTCGCGTGCTCGACTGCCGATTCGAGGTGTGGCCGACCCGCGACGTAGCGTGCGTCGAACGCCTGTACCGCGCAGTCGAACTCCTCCCCGATAGCCCCCAGTCGCTCGAGAAAGGCGTCGAGGTCGTCGATTTCGACCCGTCCTTCGACCAGTCTCACTCGAAATCACCGAGGCTCTGTTGTCCCCCGTCGCTTTCTGCCGAATCGGCCGCCGCTGCGCTCGCTTTCGCGTCCGCTTTCACGCCGTCGAGCGAAGGGTCCTGCCGTCCGACGTTTTCGAGAATCGTCTCGGTCGTCTTTCGCCGCCCACGGAGCGCGCCGAGGACGACCGACTTGTCCGCCTCGCGGAGGTCGGCCCGCGATTCGATTCCGGCCTCGTACAGCCGACGGGCACGCTTTCGACCGACGTTTCGAACCCCCGCGAGGTCGAGGAGTTCCTCTTCGACGCCGTACTCGACTCGTTTTCGCGCTTCTCGGACGGCGGTGGTCGTCTCCGACGGAATCCCTTCGGCTTCGTCCCGCTGGAGTTCGGCGGCGAGACGCTCCGCAGCGTTCAGCAACCACTCCGCCGTCTCGACCTTCCCTCGGATGTCGCCGGGGCCGATGGCGTAGCGTTCCGTGATTCGATTCTCGTCCAGTTCGCTCGCCCAGTCCTCCAGCAGACGGGCGGTCTTCAGCGCCGAGAGCCAGTCTTCGAAGGCGTGGTCCTCGAACTCGGAGGGCATCGACCCGAGGAACTCCTGTTCGCGCTCGTAGGCGATTTCAGTGTAGCGTTCCCGGTCACCCGACCGCAGGTAGAGCTGATACATGTCCGGGGTGCGCGAGACGAGGTGGTACAGGGCCATCGCGGTCGGTTTCCCCGTGGCCGCGCGCAACCCGTCGATGATTTCGGCGGCGCTCATCGGGTCGAGGTAGAGTTGCGAGACGCGATGGCCGAGACCGGTCGCCCGCAGGCGGTCGTCGCGTTCGAGGAAGCCGTTTCGTTCGAGATATTCGAGCACACGCTGGGTGACCGTTTCGAGACGCCCCGTTTCGTCCGTCTGGGTCGCGTACAGCGTTCGTTCGAGGAAGTCCAGCAGTTCCTCTTCGCTCCCAGCGAAGCCGGACGCCACGGTCGCGAGGATGTGTGTTCGAAGTGCCGGTTCGGCCGCGAGTTTCGAGTGGACGGGCTCCGGGTCGGCCCAGACGTACTGGTCGAACAACTCCTGTAGTTCGTCGTGGCTCTTGGCGATGAGCACCGCCTCGCCGTAGGGGTCGAGACCCGGCCTGCCCGCACGTCCGAACATCTGGTGAACTTCGAGCACGTCGAGCGGTTGCATTCCGCCGACGTCGCCGTCGTAGCGTCGCCAGTCGCGGACGATGACGCGCCGACTCGGCGTGTTCACCCCCGCCGCGAGCGTCGGAGTCGCGCTGATGACTTTCACGAGGCGGTCGCGGAAGGTGTCTTCGACGATCGAACGGTGTTCGCTCGCCAATCCGGCGTGGTGGAACGCAGCCCCCTTCTCGACGGCGTCTGCGAGGTCGTCGCTCGTCTCAGTGTCGCTCACGTCTCGAATCTCGTCTGCGACCTCGGCGAGTTTCCGTCGTTCCTCGTCGGAGAGGTGAGATTTCGTCACGTCGGCGAGTCGTTTCGCCGAGGCCTCCGCGTTTCGCCGGGAGTTGACGAAGACCAGCGACGACCCCTCGTCGCCGAGCGTGTCGCGGACGAGCGCAGCAGTCTCTTTTTCGTTTCCGCGCTGGAGTTCCTGCTGGGTACCGTCGTCGAAGTGGAGGGCCTGTCCGTAGAGAACACCCTTGCGAAGGTCGATGGGCCGCCACGTCGAATCGACCAGCGTCGCGTCCAGCCAGTCGGCCATCTCGTCCGCGTTACCGACCGTCGCGGAGAGCGCGACAGTCTGAAGATTCGGGTTGACACGCCGGAGTTTCGCGAGCGTGACTTCGAGTGTGGGGCCGCGGTGGGCGTCGTTGACAAGGTGCACTTCGTCCGCGACGACACAGGAGAGGTCGTCGACCCACTTCGCACCGTTACGAACGAGCGAGTCCACTTTCTCGCTCGTGGCGACGATGATGTCTTTCGTCGCGAGCCAATCGCCGTCGCTGTCGTAGTTCCCCGTCGAGACGCCGATAGAGACGCCGTACTGTTCGAACTCCTCGAACTCGGCCTTTTTCTCGCTGGCGAGAGCACGGAGTGGGACGATGTAGAGTGCCTTCCCGCCGCGGGCGACGCTGGAGAGCATCGCCAGTTCGGCGATGAACGTCTTCCCGCTGGCGGTCGGGATGCTGGCGACGACGCTCTCGCCGTCGGTGATGCCCGCCTCGACCGCCTCGGCTTGCGGCGGGTACAGTTCCTCGATGCCCTGCGCTTCGAAGTGTTCGGGGACGCCATCGGGTAATCCCGTCAAATCGGCAACTTTCACGCACGCTCACCCTGCGTGCGCGATGCGAATCCGGTCATTACCTCCGTTTGGCGCGTCCTCTGGTTTAAACTGTCGGGTGCTCCGTCAACCATTTCACCCCTCCCATCAGACGTTCAGATATGAAGATAGAATTCGACCGCGACACGTGTACCGGAATGTATCAGTGCACCGCCGAATGGGATGCGTTCGTGGAAAATCGTGACGAGGGGAAAGCCGACCTGCTGGAGAGCGAAGAAGAAAGTGAGGACGTCTTCGTCCGCGAGGTGCCCGACGGTGCGGAGTTCGACGCCGAGATGGCCGCCCGCGTCTGTCCCGTCGACGCCATCAGAGTGTACGACGACGACGGCGAGCAAATCGTCTGAAGGGTCTTTTTCGGAAGTCAGTTTCCAAGAGATTTTCGAAGGCCATCGTTTCGAGTGGAGAACGCCGGAGAGAATCGGTGCGGGTCGAGAAATAGGTTGCCAATTCGTAGGGTCTGTTCTCGTTTGTGAGTGGTGTCGAACGGGTACTGGTACGGAGACTCAGTTGTCGAAGCGCGCCTGTTGCATGAACGGTTGCATGTTCTCGATGTCGCCGAGTCGCGAGTCGGAACGGAGGACGGCCTCGGTTTCGTCGATCGGAACCGAGAGGCTGATCTCTTTCGTGCGACCGTAGCGACCCTTCGAGACGACGACAGCATTGACGATGCCGAGCATATCGAGTTCGCTGATGAGGTCGGTAACCCGGCGTTGCGTGAGGATGTCGGCGTCGATTTCCTCACAGAGGTGCTTGTAGACGTTGTACACCTCACCCGTGTTGATGTTGTGGACGCCGTTCTTCTCGAGCGAGATGGTGGAGTAGAGTACGAGTTTCGACTGCGTCGGGAGGGTTCGGACGACTTCGACCACGCGGTCGAGTTCGATTTTGTCCTGTGCCTTTCTGACGTGGCCTTCCTCGACGAACTCCTCCTGGTCGCGTTCGGCGAGTTCACCCGCAGTGCGGAGGAGGTCGAGTGCGCGTCGGGCGTCACCGTGTTCTTGTGCGGCGAACGCTGCACACAGCGGAATCACGTCGTCCGAGAGAGCGTCGGGTTTGAAGGCAACGTCGGCTCGATGCTGGAGAATGTCGCGAAGTTGGTTCGCGTCGTAGGGCGGGAAAACGATCTCCTCTTCGCCCAGACTGGATTTGACGCGGGGATCGAGGAAGTCGGTGAACTTCAGGTCGTTGCTGATGCCCATGATGGAGACTCGCGAGTTTTCGAGTTCCGAGTTCATCCGCGAGAGGTTGTACAGCGTGTCGTCACCCGACTTCTCGACGAGTTTGTCGATTTCGTCCAGCATGATGACGACGACGCGCTCTCGATAATCGACGGCTTCGAAGAACGTGTTGTACACGCGGTCGGTCGGCCACCCCGTCATCGGAACTGGTTCCATCGTCTCCGCGTCGTCCTCCAGTTGGTCGATGCGGTCTTCGATTTCGTCTACCGACGAGAAGTCGGTGTTCTCGATTTGAACCGGTTCGGCCGCCGTCCCCTCCCGGATGTCTTCGAGATTTTCGATTCGTTCGTCGATGTCTACTTGATTGTTCTCGATGAACTTGTTGGCGAGTTGTGCGAGTACGCGATACTGCGTGTCGGTTACCTCGCAGTTGATGTACTCGACTTCGCAGGGAACTTCGTATTTCTGGGATGTTCGTTCGAGTTCCTGACTGACGAACTTCGCGCTCGCCGTCTTCCCGGTACCCGTCTTCCCGTAGATGAGGATGTTCGAGGGAGTCTCACCCCGAAGCGCGGCGACGAGGATGGTCGCCATGCGGTTGATCTGGTCTTTTCGATGTGGGAGTTCGTGTGGTGTGTAGGATGGGCGGAGAACCTCCTTGTTCTCGAAGATCGGCTCTCCGCTGAGCAGATCGTCGAACAATCCCTGATTGCCCTCACTCGTGTCGTCAAGGACGACGTCGTCTAACTCCACACCTTCGAAACCGCTTCTCGTGCCGGTGCGTTCGTCCGGTGGGTTGCTATTCTCGTTTGGCATGTGTCGGCTACGTACCCCTTCGTTTCCACTGGAGGTGTCGCGCTGTACGGCGAGAGACGGGGTAACGTCGGGAAGAGCGTCCCGATTCGCGCCCGATAGAAACGACAGCGCGTCCAGTTGATGCAGATGAACAAAAGGTGTACCAGAGTATTAAAATCTTTCTCATTCGGGGAATGATGAACAAAATACGGGTTCTGGCCTCTGCTTCACGTCGAATCGGTGATATCCGGAATCGACCCACCGAAATCGGACCGATTCGAGGGCGACTCTCGGTGTACGGCGATGTACGACGAGTCCGATTCGTCCCATCGTCTGTACTGTTTGCCGACCGTTTCGTGAACCGTTCGTTCACCGTCTGTTCGTGCTCTGTCCGTTCTCTCTCTGCTCGTTATCCTTTTCTATATATGGAATGTGACTTATCGAAGACGTATCTGGTCGGGGTACTACCCCCCGAGTTTCGAGTGGAGTGGCGAGCAGAAAGGAAAATTCAGGGTGAAAACCTGACTTGCGGTAGGAAAGTTAGCGTGTCGAGAGAAGAGCCGAACGTTACTGGAAGAGAACCCGTTCGAAATGTCGTCCAGGCCATCGTTTCGGGTGGAATGGCCCGGGACTTCGCCCATCCTCGTCGAATACTTTCGACTATGACACACTTCCATTCGAACGACGTCGAACGCGACGAATTCCGAAGAAGCCAGCGAAGTCCTGGTTTTCGACGGTGCGAGAGCTCGGCAGGTCTTCACCGGCCCCGACGTTAACGAGTTCGCGAAGGGTTCTCGTTGAACCTGCCGGACTCGTCGAGAGCAGACGAGAGGGGAGAGACTGTCGATGGTGTGAGTAGCGGTTGATGGGGTGAGTGCGGTCGTCACGCCACGTCGAATGAAGGATGTCGGACGGAGGATAATGGATGGATGGATGGATGAATGATAGGTGTTGACAAGTAACATCCACGCCCCCCACCCCTTCGTTTCGGGTGGAGTGGAGAAAAGGAAGGGGAGGGGGGTGGCGTGGTTCTAGAACAGGAACCTTTATTACAACATCTAACTAACAATATCCGCAAACCAATTCTAGTATTTATCTAGAAGGGCGTCGTGTCTGTAAGTTATCCGTCCCTGACACCCACACCCTGTCTCCCCCTCCGTTCCACTCGAAACGAAGGGGTGGGGGTGTCCCGTCTTCCACCGACCTATCCGACGGGGACCATCGACGGGTCCGAAGGGCGACCCCCATCGCACTCGGTAATACGCCCGTGTTCTAGCGTTGCACTTCACGATTCGCACGTCGAAACCAGCCGTCGCGACCAGTATCTCCACGAATTTCGCCTCAGAAATCTCCGCTCGACACTCCTCTCTAACCCTAGCACCCCTCCGTTTCAGGTGGAACATTCCCCGACGCGAATCACACTGCTACCCTCCTCCGTCGACCGTGCTACCGAACGATCTCGTTTCTCGTTCCGAATCGTAAATGTATCTAAGGTTTCATTTCTTCCACCATTTTTAGACTGTTTGTGTCAAGAGTTGTCTGACGTAGGTTTAAGTGAATGGCGTAAAGTTCTACGCGCAACAGCCCCGTGTCCGGTACAAATCGACCGACAGAAGACCTCTACGGTAAGATTGCCCGACGGCAGGGGTCTGGGAGGAAAAGGATGGGATTGTTTACAGGTCTCAGGCAAAGTATAACACGTGTGACCGATAAGCTCTTCTCTTCAGAAGAGCCGAAACGAATTGGTATCTATGGACCGCCGAACGCCGGAAAGACGACGCTCGCCAACCGAATCGCTCGGGATTGGACTGGCGACGCCGTCGGCCCAGAGAGTCACGTTCCACACGAAACACGACGCGCGCGAAGGAAAGAGAACGTAGAAATCGAGCGAAACGGCAGAACCGTCACCATCGACATCGTGGACACGCCGGGTGTCACGACGAAAGTCGATTACGAGGAGTTCCTCGAACACGACATGAACAAAGAGGACGCAGTTCGTCGTTCCCGCGAGGCAACCGAAGGTGTCGCGGAGGCGATGCACTGGCTTCGGGAGGACGTCGACGGCGTCATCTACGTACTCGACAGTTCGACTGACCCGTTCACGCAGGTGAACACGATGCTCATCGGTATCATCGAGAGTCAGGACCTGCCGGTGCTCATCCTCGCGAACAAAACCGACCTCGAGGATTCGAGCGTCCAGCGCATTCGGAACGCCTACCCACAGCACGAGACGATTCCGCTCTCGGCACTGGAAGGAGACAACATGGACGAAGTGTACACGAAGATAGCGGAGTACTTCGGGTGATTTCGATGCCAGAAGTGAAAAAATCAGACGACGGCGTCCAGATTGACCTCATCGGTGGTGAGCGGATGTCGGGAAAGACCAGTATGGAGAAGATTCGAATGATACTGGACGGCGTCCGCGAGGGTAACATCGTCATCCTGGAGGAAGGGCTCTCCCCCGACGAGGAGAGCAAACTCATCGAGGTGACGATGACCGAAATCAGTCCCGACGAGTTCAGTGGTATCGAAATCGAAACGTATCCGCGCTCGGAGACCTCCGACAGCGGGTTGCTCGGTCGCTTGATAGGTCGTGAATCGTCCGGTTCGAAACTCACTGTCATCGGCCCCGCGAATCAGATCGAGACGCTCCACAAAGATGAGAATCTCATAAGCGCTCTCATCTCACGGAAATAATGCCGCACAAGTGTACGAACTGCGGGCGGACGTTCGCCGATGGGTCGAAAGAGATGCTTTCGGGCTGTCCGAACTGCGGTGGGAACAAGTTTCAGTTCCAGCCTGCCGGTGTGTCTCCAGACGAAACGGAGCCCTCCGAGCCTGCTGCCACGAGCACCGGTAGTACGGCGAACTCCAGCGCGACGAGTTCCAGTGCATCGAGTTCCGGGGCGGTCGGGCGTGCTGCGTCCACCGTCCGAGACTGGGTTGGCTCGAGCGAAGACCAGAAACCAGTACACGCCGACCGCGAGCAGCAGGCCGAAGATTCGGCTGCGGTGAGCACAGCCGATTCTGAAGGTTCCCCCGCGGGCTCTCCACGAGAGCAACCGTCCGAAGCGACGGCCGAACAGCAAGAGTCGGAGCACGAAACTGAGGCGTCGGCTGGCGAACCGGGTGAAGACCGGGCTCAGGCGAGTGCACGCTCGGACGTCGTCACCGACGATGAACTTCCCGAGCCACCAGCGACGGACGAGGATGGGACGGTCGTGGAACCGGAGGATGACGCCCAGCCCAGTCTCGAAGAACTCCGCGAGGAACTCAACAGCCAGTTCGAGAGCATCAAAATCGTCGAACCGGGACAGTACGAACTCAACCTGATGGAACTGTACGAACGCGACGAGTACATCATCGCGCTCAAAGAGAACGGTCGGTACGTGATTCAGGTCTCTGATTCGTGGGCGGGTTCGGCCGATAGCTAACCGTTTCGAGCTCTCACCTGTCATCGTCGTAACGGACGCGATAGCAGGGATGATCTTTCCCTTCCGGGGACGGATATCGCCGTACGAATCCGACCGAGCAACTCGAAACTTACTCGCGGACGAAGGTGGACGAATATACGCTGACTATCTGGATCGCTCGCTTTCTCACGTCGGCGTTCGATGCGGTACGCGTCGAAACGTGACGTTCCACCCGAAACGATGGCCTTTCGTCTCGTGGACCGACGTTCCGGTACGTCGAACCGATAGCCGCATTGCCAAGAGCCTTCAGTACGGCTTCCGAATCACGAATGAATGTTCGGTGACGTGAGACAACGAGTACAGCGAGTGCTCTTTCTCTTTCCCGCCGCCCTCGCTCGCCTCGGATTGCTCGACCGAGAGAAAGGCGAGAAGGCGTTCGACCTCGCCGTCCCGGTGATGGTCACTGGCGGGATGCGAACCCTGCTTCGCGTCGCGGACTTTTTCATGGTCAGCGTCGCCCTCGACGAAAGCGCAGTCGCGGCACTCGAGTTCGGCTTTCAGTACTTTTTCATTCCGTTCGGTCTCTCGCTGGCACTCACGAGCGGCACGATAAGCATCGTCTCCCGATTCAAAGGGGCTGGAGAGCACGCGAAAGCGGACCTCGCCATCAAACAATCGCTGTGGCTCTCGCTCGTCGTCTCGGTTCCGATGACGGCAGCCACGTGGTTCTACGCGGAACCGATGATAGCTGTGCTCACCGACGACCCGCGCGTCATCGAACTCGGCGCACTCTATCTAAAAATCATCATGCTCTCCGTCTCGTTTCGATTCTGGAGCATGATAGCCGCCCGTGCGCTCGCAGGGAGCGGCGACACGCGAACCCCGATGTACATCCGCCTGCTCACGCTCCCGACCAATATCGTCCTGAACGCGGTTCTCATCTTCGGCCTCGGTCCGTTCGACCCGATGGGCGTCAGGGGGGCAGCGTGGGGTACTGCCATCGCCAACACGCTCGCGGCGGTGTTGTTCACCGCCGTCTTGCTCTCTGGGCGGTACTCGGTTCAACTCCGTCTCGGCGGCAAGCAGTGGGACACCGCCATCGCCCACGAAATCGTCCGTGTTGGACTCCCACTCGCCGGAACTCGCCTCTCGCGGACGCTCGGTCGATTTCCGTTTCTCTTCGTGCTCGGCACCCTCGGAACTGGCGTCGTCGCCTCCTACGCTATCGGTCGGCGGGTGATGCTCCTCGCACTGATGCCCGCGTGGGGCTACTCGACGGCCTCCAGTACGCTCGTCGGCCAGAGCATCGGCGCAGGAAACGACGAGGAAGCGACCGAGTACGGCTGGCAAACCCTTCGCATCGCGCTGGCGACCCAGTTGCTCCTCGCGGTCACGCTCATCGTCGCTGCACGCCCCATCGCCCGCGCTTTCGGGACGACCAACCTCGATTTGACCGTCGAGTTCGTTCGCGTGTTCGGACTCGGCGTCGCGGCGTTTAGCATCTCCCGAACGATGCGGGGTAGCTTGCGCGGTGCAGGCGACACGAGGTGGCCGCTGTACGGAACGTTCGTGGGAACCTACTTCTACAAACTGCCCGTGGCGTTTCTCTCAGTTCCGCCGGGTGTCGTCCTCTTCTCGCTCGGTCGCTGGTCGTTCACGCCAGGAATCGGTCTCGGTCTGCTCGGTGTCTACGCCGCAATCCTCGGCGATATGTACTTCAGAGCGGGCGTCAACACGTTCCGGTTCTGGACGGGCGAGTGGAAACGAATCGCCCGCGAGTCCGACGCAGGTGCGGGTACACGCGCCGATTGAGGTGGACGACTGCACGAATCACGGTGGATACGACGATACAACCGCGCGACTCGGTGTCGATACAACCACGAACCGATTCGTACGCGAATCTTCGACGTCGAAGGGGATTTCGAGTGGAAATGAAGGGGTTCCGCCCGGAGTAGGCAGGTTTTAAGCGTTCGAGTGGAAACTACGGGGTATGAGCACATCCACGAAAGTCGTCGTTACGACCGTCGGACTGACAGCGCTGGCCGTAATCGCTGTCATCATCAACGCCTGGCTCATCGCCTGATGTTCAGCGAACGAACGCTCCCCGAGGACGTGGCGGCGGTTCGAGACGAACGTGTACCCGGTGCGCTCGTCCTCGACTGTAACCGCGATTTCGAGACGCTCCCGGTCCCGGTGCGGGACGACCTCGCTTTCCTGACTGACGACATCCGGCCGTTTACCGCACCCGAGGAGTGGCTTCCAGCGGACGCTCCCGAACTCCTCCGGCGATTCGCCGGAACCGACCTCGTCGTCGGGATGCCTGGGGATGGAAGCGTGGCGTGGACGCGCCAGACCGACCCGCCCGTTCTCTTCGTGAAAGCGCGCGTCGAGGGGTCGCCCGAGGATTTCGTCGACTTCCTGCTCGCGGAGGCGCTGGTCGAGGTCGGTCTGGACCTCCCAGAGCACTTCCTGGGGTTCTTCGAGGAACACTATCCGGAGTTCGCCGACGCCACCCAACTCGATACGGGAGGAACGTACCAGCTCGCGACTGCGTTGTACGACGCCTACAAGGGCCTGCACACCCGCGAGGTGTTCGCCGACTGGGAGGGAATCCACTCCCGCCTGTTCGACGCGTGGCGGAACGCCGGCGAACGAATCGAACCGCGACTCGACGACATTGCTCGCGAGGTCGCCACCGGTCGGACGGATTTTCCGAACGCCGCCGAGTTCGCGTGCAGCGCCATCAAACACGGTATCGAACCGCCCGCGCCCTTCGCCGCGCTCGACACGCAGGCGTACCGCGACCACGGCGTCGAGTACGCGATCAAGTGGACGGAAAAGACGATCGGTTAGTGCTGGCCGCTCCAGTCTGCAGGACCACCGACGGTGGCCACCTCAGACTGCTTCGGTCCCCCGCTTTCCGGTCCGAACCTGGCAGGCGTCCTCGATGGGGACGACGAATATCTTCCCGTCGCCGGGTTCGCCCGTGTTCGCGGCGTCACGAATCGCGTCGATGACGTCCTCTGTGGGGACGTCCGCGACGACACACTCCACTTTCACCTTCTGGTGGAGGTCGACGACGTACTCTTCACCGCGCCACTGGCCGAGTTTGGCGGGTTGGCTCCCGCGCCCGCTGACGTTCGTCACCGTCAGACTCGGCGCTCCGACGTCGGCGAGCGCCCGCTTTACCTTCGTGAGCCTGTCGGGGCGAACGATGGCGGTGACGAGCTTGATTCCACCGTCGTTCGGAATCCCGCCGCCGTCGGCCCGCAGCTGGTCGGCGGACACCTCACCCGGCCCGCCGACGCCGAATTCGGGGTAGGTTTCGACGCCGTGTTCGGCGATGTCGAGTCCCTCGCGTTCGTGCTCGGGCGTGACGCGGGCCTGCCCGAGCGCACGTGCACCGCCGAAGACGGCACTGGTCGCGAGCACGGTCCAGAGGCCGATGAGGACGACGCCTGCACCCTGTACTGCGAGTCCCGAGAGCACCCCGCCCACGCTGAAACTCTCCCACGTACCGACGGCGACGAACGGATAGGCCAGCGTCCCGAGGATTCCGGCAGAGCCGTGGACCGGGAAGACCGCACACACGTCGTCGATGCGGAGGCGTTTCTCGACGAACTCGAAGACGAAGGGGAGCTGTGCACCGGCCAGCAGGCCGACGGCGATAGCGCCAGGCCAGACGACGTCGTCGGCGATACCGGTGACGCCGACGAGACCGGCGAGGAGACCGTTGGCCACGTAGAGCGTGTCCACCTTGTCGGTGCGGACCAGCGAGACGCCACCCGCACCGATGGCACCGGCGGCCATCCCGAGCGTCGTGACGAGCGCGACCCGACCGACCGTCTCGAACGCGGCCAGAGAGAGCGCACCGTCCTCGACGCTGAACACCGTGGCGGCGGTACCGACGTTGAAGCCGTACCAGCCGAAGGCGAGGACGAGCGTCCCGAGGACGGCGAACGTCACGGAGTGACCGGGGATGACGTTCACACTGCTGTCGTCGTCGAACCGACCGAGGCGCGGTCCGACGACCCAGGCCGCGGTCAGTCCGGCGACGCCCCCCATCCCGTGGACGACCATCCCGCCCGCGAAGTCGTGGAACCCGATGGTCGCGAGGATGCCGCCCGCCCACGTGAAGCCGACGACGACCGGATAGACGAGACTCGCCAGCAGAACGGTGTAGGTCACGTAGGTACGGAGTTTACACCGCCCCGCGACGGCCCCGCTGACGATGGTCGCGGCGGTCATGGCGAACACCGCGCCGAACAACCAGTCCACCCAGGCGTTTACGCCGCCGGGGTCGAGGACGGCGGCGAACTCGCCGCCGACAGACCACGCGCCGGTCGCGCCGGTGAGATATCCGACGACGTTCGAAATCGCCGCGCCCACCAGGAAGAACGCCAGGACGCCGACGCTCCAGGTGAGCAGGTTCTTCGTCAACTGGTTGGCGACGTTCTTCGAACGCACCTGTCCGGCCTCCAGCATGGCGAACCCCGCGTGCATGAAGAAGATGAGGAACGTGGCGACGAGCACCCAGAGGAGGTTGATGCCCTCGGCCAGAACCCGAAGGTCGTTCGGAGTCACGGCGCTTCGACCTCCCCTCTGCGCTCCGGTTCGGGTAGTTCGACCAGGTCGTCTGGACAACTGTTCATGATTATCGCAAAATCTTCTGGGTTTGTGCTCTTCGTCACGGTATATCGTGACGTCAAAACACTACATAAGCGTAATCGTTTATAAATCACGATAATCGTGTGTCCTATTAGACGCGCGTCCGGTTTACAATGGGATATTATCGATATTAGGTTGTATATTGTCCAGAAGTTGGACGCTCGTCAGCACGCGTTTCGAACGTTCGTCCAGTGACGGTCGGTAGCGAGAGACGGGGATCGGCGACCGGGGTGCGCAGGAGCGTACGACGTCTCTCCGCTGATTCGGGTGCGCTCTCGGGGCGATTCACCGTCGAAGCGTGTCGGCGGCGACGGGACACCACGGCTCGACACCCGTCGATTGGAAGAACGCATCCGTGGTAGCTACCCCGACTGGTATCCCCGGCTAGACCCCTACACAGCCATCACAGCCTGTTCGCGACGTCCTCCGCGAAGTAGGTCAGAATCAGATCTGCCCCGGCGCGTTTTATCGACAGCAGCGACTCCAGTGCCGTCTCCTCTAAGTCCAACCACCCCTTCTCGGCGGCGGCGTGGAGCATCGCGTACTCTCCGGAGACGTTGTACGCGGCGACGGGGTGGTCGAACGCCCGTCGAATCGAGCGCACGATGTCGAGGTACGGGAGCGCGGGCTTGACCATCAGCACGTCCGCACCCTGTTCGACGTCGAGTTCGACCTCGCGTATCGCTTCACGCGCGTTGGCCGGGTCCATCTGGTAGTGACGGCGGTTCCCGAAAGCGGGGGCACCGTCCGCCGCGTCGCGGAAGGGACCGTAGAACGCCGATTCGTACTTCGCGGCGTAGCTCATGATGGGAACGTCCGAGTAGCGAGCGTCGTCGAGCGCGGTGCGAATCGCACCGACCATCCCGTCCATCATCCCGCTGGGTGCGACCATCTCGGCCCCGGCCTCGGCGTGTGAGACGGCGATTTTCTGGAGGAGGTCGAGCGTCTCGTCGTTTTTCACGGTGAGTCGCGGGTCGTCGGCCGCGTGTTCTTCCAGTACGCCGCAGTGACCGTGGTCGGTGTACTCACAGAGACAGACGTCGGTGATGACCGTGGCGTCGGTTTCGCTCGTGACGTGGCGCGTCGCTTCCTGCACGACGCCGTCTTCCACCCACGCTCGAGTGCCGCGGTCGTCTTTCGATTCGGGGATGCCAAACAGCATCACCGCCTCGACGCCTGTTTCGATCACTTCTTCGACGCGGGCGACGCTCTCGTCGACCGGGACTCGTTCGTGTCCCGGCATCGATTCGATGGCGACTCGTTCGTCCGTCGTCGCGTCGACGAACACGGGGGCGATGAGGTCGCTCGCGTCGAGGGTCGTCTCGCTGACCATCTCTCGGAGACCGTCCCGACGGAGACGGCGTGGACGCTCGATTGGGTTCATACAGGTGCTACCCGCGGAACGCTCAAAAAGGTGTTACTCGTCGAACGCGCGAACTCGCAGTAGTCTACGTACGTTCGAAACCGCATCGTTCCAGCCACGGGTCACAACGCATTTACTCTATCACAGCAATACTCGTATCAGATGAATATCGCCTCGCTCGTCGCAGCCGAGACGACCCTGCCCATTGGCCTGTTGGCCAGTGCGGTGTTCGGGCTGGCACTCCTCTCGTTCGCCTCGGGGTCGCGGTCGCTTCGGACGTTCGTCGCCGATTACGGCGTGATTTTACTCGTCGCCAGTGTCGCACTCGCCGCCCTCGTCGGCATCGCGCTCTTCGTGGTCGGCGACGAAGAACTCGCAAAGCAGTGGTTAGACCAGTACGGTCTCATGGCGCTCTTTCTCATCCTCATCCTGGAGGGTGCGATGCTGCTGTACTTCGCCCCCAGCGAGACCCTCGTTCCCGTCTCCGTTCACGTCATGGCGTCGCCGGACGACTATCAGAGCGTCGGCATCATCATTCTCGTCGCCGTCGTCGGCGCGACTGTCGGGCAGTACGCGCTGTTCTCGTTGGCGAAACGCGGCGGACGAGAGTACCTGCTGGAGAAACCCTGGTTCCGTATCAGCGAATCCTCCCTCGACCGATTCGACGGCTGGTTCCAGCGGTGGGGTCGCGTCGTCGTCCCGGTGAGCAACGCTCTCTTGTTCACTCGCGGCATGCTCACCGTCCCCGCCGGGTTCGCTGAGATGCGTGACTGGGAGTTCGTCGTCCTCTCGGCTATCGGGACGCTCGTCTTCCAGTCGTGGCTCGCCGCGTTCTACATCTACTCGTTCAAATTCGGCCTCTTCGAATCGCTCCCGTTCTGACAGATATCACGGTTCACTGACACCCCATCCCCGTCCGAGAACCTTTTGACGGAACCGTGCTGGCTTCGGAACGGTCGCCGTTCTACCATAGCGATAGACCTAACAGCGAGGCAAGCGTATTTTCACGTGCGCCCGTGTGCCGTTTGTCGCGTGCCATGCCATGAACGTCGCGCGGGCGCGCTCTTTCGAAAACCCGCGAGCGTCACCGACGAGTGACGAACGCACGTTCCATCGAGACGCGCTCGTCCCCGGCTATCTTTCTGCGAGGAGAGAATCCCGCCGTTTACGGCGGGAGTGAATCCGACAATTCTTTCACAAACCACGCATCGACACTACGGATATTTAAGTAGTATCGGTTCATAATATGATGGACACCGAGGCGGTCACACCGTCCACTCAATTGCACAATATCGGGACTCCGAGGCCCAGAACGTTCGAGACACCCTCTCGAACCGCTGTGGTGTCTCGGTCAACAAGATAACTCCGAGTCCCATGCCGGGATAGGAGTAACGGCGGTGTGGTCCCGCCATCGGCCTATCATACCGACAGGTCGTCAACCAGCAAATATCCCAAACCAGCGGTGCGGTGCCGTGGGAAGCCTCGCCGTTTACGGCGAGGAGGAGGTCACCGGTAGTGACGAGCTATTTATCACCGACCGTCCATCTTCTATCCATGGCTCGGCGACTAGTTACCGAGCGGGCTCTTCTGCTGTCGTTCGGAGTGGGATTTCTCGTCGTCGGGGTCTACCTCACACTTCGTGTGACCGGCATCGATTCGGCGTTCGCCCGTCAGCGTCTCGGCATCGCTATCCTCGTCTCCGTACTGCTCGGCATCGTCTTCGTCCTCACGGGCCTCGGTCGGGGCGGAGAGTGACGCGACCCGCTCAGACGGCTTCCGTCGTCCCCCGCTCTTCGGCGGCCAGTCGGTCGGCCCGTCGCCGGTTTTTCAGCACCAGCGCGCCGAACGCGACGGCACCGATTGCCCGGAGCACGAGGTCGAACGACCCCGGTTCGACGGTCGGTAACCCGAACAGTCCGAGCAGTCCGGTCACGGCGTTGAACAACAGGAGCGGTGCCATGAGCAAGAGCGCCGAGAGTGCGAACAACGTCCGGTCCGTCCTGTTCACGTCGGTGTAGAGATAGCCGATGACGGTCGCGCCGAGCGCGATGACGCCGACGAACACTCCCACGACCGGTATCAGCACGTCGGGAACGAAGTACGCGAGGTCGGTCACGTCGCTGAGACCGATGACATGAACCTCCTGTCCCGTGCCGACGCCACGGAGGAGGAGGATACCGGGCGTGAGCACGAACGCGAAGGGGACGATGGCCTTGTTCAGTGAGAGCGAGAACGCCTCTACCCCCGTCTGGAACTGGTCGGATTTGGCGATTCCCGAGGCGGCGTAGGCCGCGACCGCGACCGGCGGCGTGATGTCGGCGATGACGCCGAAATAGAGGATGAAGAGGTGTGCGGATAGAATCGGAATGCCGAATCCGGCGATGGCGTTGCCGAGCATCGAGACGAGGATGATGTAGGTCACCGTCGTCGGCATCCCCATACCGAGGATGATAGAGGAGATGGCGGTGAGCACCAGCAGGGCGACGATCGAACCGCCACTGACCGTGCGGATAAGTGCGGTCAGATTCGGTCCGAGGCCGCTGACGCTGATGACGCCGGGGATGATGCCCGCCGCCGCGACCGCGATGACCACGGTCGTCGCCGTACGTGCGCCCGAGTCCATCGATTTCAGGACGAACCCGCCGT
Source organism: Haladaptatus ordinarius (assembly GCF_054177595.1). Lineage (NCBI taxonomy): Archaea > Methanobacteriati > Methanobacteriota > Halobacteria > Halobacteriales > Haladaptataceae > Haladaptatus > Haladaptatus ordinarius. Next base: position 46,591 of record NZ_JBPEHH010000007.1, read on the forward strand.
ACTGGAACGCCTTGTTGTCGGCGAGTCGCGGTCGACGCAGTGCGTTCGCTCCGTTCGCCACCGCGTTGTCGACCTGTCCGTCGAAATCGAGGAGCGGTGCGTCCCAGTGTGGGCGTGCGACCAGCGTGACCAGACTCACGGCGAGGATTATCCACCCCAACTGTCCGGCCACCACGTTCAGTGCGGACCCAGGGGTCATGCCCGCGCCACCACCGCCGGTGAGCAACGAGACGATGCCGACGCCCGCGGTCGTAAACGCGGCGAACTGGACGACGACCACCCCGACTATCGTCCCGAGTAGTGGAACCCTCGAACGCCGGTCGTACGCGGCGACGAGTGCGATGAGCGCTCCGATAGCGACCAGCGTGAACCACGCCGCACGCTCGATGGAGAGGCGTTCGACGATGAGGTAGTAAAGAAGCAGTATCAGCGGAACGAGATAGAACCAGCCACGCAGCAGGTGCGGCCGGAGCGTCACGATTTCGGTGTCAGCCAGACCGCCGATGTTCTCTTTCGACGCTTCGAGGTGGACCATCACCCAGACGCCGAAGAAGAAGACAACCGCCGGAATCGCCGCCGCCATGATGACGTCGCGGAAGGGCGTCAACGTGTACTCCACGATGAGGAACGCCGCCGCACCCATCACCGGCGGGAGAATCTGCCCGCCGGAGGATGCGGAGGCTTCGACCGCGCCAGCGAACTCCGGCCGGTAGCCCGACCGCTTCATCAGCGGAATGGTGAACGCACCCGTCGTCACCGTGTTCGCGATGGACGACCCGCTGATGGTACCCATGAATCCCGACGCGAGGATGGACGCTTTGGCGGGACCGCCCTTTCGTCGACCCGTGGCGGCGTACGCCAGTTCGATGAACCACTGGCCCGCGCCACTCATCTCCAGGAACGCGCCGAAGAGGATGAAGATGTAGATAAAGCGAACGCTCACCGTGACGGGGATGCCGAACACGCCGTTTTCGGTGTTGTACCAGAGGTTCTGAACGATAGAACTCCAGTCGAGCGGCGGAATCGAGAGCACCCCGACAACAGGGGCGTCGATGGGGATGAGATACCCCCATCGCGCGTAGACGATGAACAGCGCGACGATGGTCATCAGGTACACGCCCAGCGCACGCCGGGTCGCATCCAGCACGAGAAGGACACCGAGTGCACCGAGGACGAAGGCGTACGACACCTCGTTCAGTGGAATGCCGACGGCCGATACGGCGTCCACGACCGGCGAGAGGACGGGGTACGCTTCCCCGACTGTGCGTCCGAATCCCAGACCGAGCGCCCGCATCCGACGAATCTCGTCGAAATCGGTGAGCATGTAGGCGGCAGACAGTATCGCTATCCCCATCATCACGAAATCGACGGGCGTTATCCGCGTCCTGTCCGGGTCGAGCACCGCCCAGCGAACGCCTCGGCGGACGCCGTCGAGCCCCCGCGTGAGGGGATTTTCCGGCCCGAACCGCTCGCTGACGTACGGGACGATTTGTCCAAACCGTCGTGTGAAGAATCCTCGTCCGGTCGTCGTCGGGAACAATAGAAACGTCAGCAGAAGGGCAAACGTGACGTGGATGGCGTTCACCTGCAACAACTGAAGGGCCGCGAGTCGCACCTCACCGACGACGGGGAGCGTCGCCGCGAAGATGAATCCACGGGCGGCGAGCCACATCTGGTACGCCGAGAAAGCGATACCGATGGCCGAGACGACGATGGCCGCCGTCCCTCGCAGTCTGCGCCGATGCTCCAGTTCCTGAACGAGCTCTTCCTGTTCTTCCTCGCTGAGTGTGTCGCTCATGATGGACACCGCCGGGTGACGAACAGTTCGACCGACTCGCCACCTGAGAGCGCTACAAGGTCGTACCGCCGGTCACCGACAACGAGTTCGTGTCCCGCGACGTCGCCGGGTGTGACCGAGATGGTCGTGTAGCTTCCCTCGGGGTCGAAGACGAACCAGCCGTTCTCACGGCTGACGTTCGCACGGGCCGGGAGTCCTGCGCCGTACGACTGGAAGCGCATCTCGACCATCTCCAACTCGTCGCCGTCGACGGCGTACACGTCTCGGACGGGCGTCTTCTCGACGCTGTGGGTGTACGCGAGCGTCACTCGCGTTCCATTCTCTACCGGCAGGACGAGAATCGGTTCGCCCGTGTCACCGTCCGCGACGACGAGCACGCGCTCGGTCGCTCGCGTCTGCTCGTCTACCCCCGAGTGGGCGTGTCGTTCTGCGTTTCGAGTGTCTACACCGACCTGCGTCCGTTCGCCCGTCTGTGCGACCGCTGGGGCTGCGACGACCGACATCGTGAGCAGGACGACAGCGACCAGTGTCAGTCCACACCGCCCACGGGACGACACCGGTCCCCGACGCCCGTCTTCGGAACTCCCTCGCTTACGAACTGTTGTTCCCACCGGTTTGGTTCCCTCCTGTCTGGTTCCCGCCGCCCTGCGTCGTCGCCGGGCCAAATATCTCCCTCGCCGCGGGGTGAAGCGGGATGGACATCCCGTCCAGCGCGCTGTCTCGGCCGATGAACTGCTGTTTCAGCGTCAACTGCCCGACGTTGTCGAAGATGGACTGGGTCACCGCTCGAACGGACTCGTTCGACTGGTCCTGTGTCGTCGCGATCATCGCCTGCACCGCGATGGTCTGGACGGGTTCGTTCTGCCCGCTGTAGGTTCCCGACGGAATCCTGTCGTCCGCGAACCATCTCGCCTGCTGTTTGATGTTCTCTCGCGCCTGGTCGGAGACCTCCACGAAAGCGATGTTGTTCGTCGTCGCCAGTTCCTCTATCGCACCGACGGGCCACCCACCCACGACGAACGCAGCGTCGATGTCGCCGTTACGGAGCTGGTCTGCCGCCTGCGAGAACCCGGTGTTCTGTTCGGTGAAGTCGTTTTGCTGGATGCCGACCGATTCAAGAATCTGCAGGGCGTTCACCTGCGTTCCGCTTCCCAGGTCGCCTGTGTTGATGGTCGCGCCTTCGAGGTCTTCTAACGTCTCGATGTTGCTTCCCTGGAGCGTGACGATGTGAATCGTCTCGGGATATAGCGTCGCCACCCCTCGAAGACTCTGAATCGCGTTGCCCTGGAACTCCTCGATGCCGGACCCGTTGAACGCGAAGAAGGCGACGTCGTTCTGGATGAGCGCGAAGTCAGCGTTCCCCTGAGCGAGGCCACCGACGTTCTCGACGCTCGCGCCGGTCGACTGTACCTGCACGGTGAAATCGGAGTTGTTCTCGATGATGGTCTTGAACTGGTTCGACAGCGGAAAGTACGTCCCCCCGGTGCCGCCTGCGAACCACGTCAATCGTTGTTGCTGTGCCAGCACGTCCCCGGAGAGCCCGAGGAGGCCTACTGCTCCTGCTGTCTTTACGAACGTGCGTCTATTGATGTCCCCCACCATGCCTCTGATCTCTCCCTGAGAGTTCATATAGCCAATCGACGCTTCGACCGTGAAACCCTTCGATTCCGTCCGGTAACGTCGAATACGTGCGAGCAACGGATCGTTTCTTGACAGAGTTTCGAATCGAAAGTGTATTTGGGTCGCGTTTCGAGTACGGGAATATGGAGACGATTCGTGCCAACGAGTATCACGATATTGCTACTGTGAGCGACTCACGACTCTCGCCGGACGGCGAGCGAGTGGCGTTCGTTCGTTCCGTTCCCGACGACGACGAACAGTACGAAGCGAGCGTGTACGTCGTCCCGCTCGGTGGTGGCGAACCGACGCAGTTCACCATCAGCGAGGGCGTAGACAGCACGCCCCGGTGGAGCCCCAGCGGCGACCGTCTGGCGTTCGTAAGCACGCGTGGCGCGGACGACGACCGCCCGCAGTTATGGGTGCTCCCGACGGCGGGCGGGGAAGGGCGACAGGTCACCGACGTCGCAGGTGGCGTCTCACAGATCACGTGGTCGCCCGACGGAACGAAACTCGCGTTCGTCCAGCAGAGCACCGAAGACGACCGGGAGGCAGAGCGGGACGTCGAACTCGACGACGAGGAGTATGAACCCGAGACGCCCGACCCGCGGGTCATCGACCGGAAAATCTACCGCGCGGGCACAAAGTACTTCGACGGCAGGCGAAGCCACGTCTACGTCGTCGACCTCACAGACGACTCCGTCGAACGCATCACCGACGGCGACTTCGATTTCCTGGGGCCGGAGTGGGGCGACGCGACGACGCTCTACTACGGCGCTCGGCGCGAGGGTGACCCGGACGACAACATCGTCGTGGATGTCGTCGCCTACGACGTAGAATCCGACGAGGAGGAGACGCTCTTCCAGACGACGGGCTGGAGTGCGGCCCTCGCGGCGACCGAGGACGGACGAATCGCGTACACCTACTCACCGGAAGAGCGGGCGACGCTCCGCCAGACCGAGGTCGAGGTGTTCGACCGCGAGACAGGGGAGACGGTCACCCTCACCGAATCGCTCGACAGGATGCTCTCGATCGGGCCACAGTGGGACGACGACGAGGAGCGAGTGTACTTCGGCACGCCGGACGAGGGCGACTACGTCGTCTGGCGCGTCCCCGGGGACGGAAGCGACGACCCCGAACCGGTCGTCGGTGAGGGACACGTCTTCGACTTTTCGGTCGGAGCCGACGCCATCGCCTACGCGAAAGCCGAGTGGGACCACCGGGGTGACGTGTTCGTCTCGACGCCCGGCGGGGCCGAAACCCGACGACTCACGCGTGTCAACGCAGACTACCTGAACGACCGGGCGGTCTCCCAGCCAGAAGAGTTCTGGTTCGAATCGGACGACGGAACCGAAGTCCAGGGCTGGGTGCTGACGCCCCCCGACTTCGACCCCGACGGGACGTATCCCCTCGTGGTCGAGATTCACGGCGGCCCACACGCCATGTGGACGACGACCGGGACGATGTGGCACGAGTTCCAGACGCTCGCCGCGCGGGGCTACGTCGTTTTCTGGTGTAACCCGCGCGGTTCGACCGGGTACGGGGAAGAACACATGGCTGCCATCGAACGCGGCTGGGGAACCGTCGACTACGAGGACGTGATGGCCGGGACCGACGTCGTCGCGACGCGGGAGTACGTAGACGAGGACAACATGTTCGTCACGGGCGGAAGCTACGGCGGCTATCTCACTACGTGGATCGTCGGCCACACCGACCGGTTCGCGGGCGCGGTGACCCAGCGCGGCGTCTACGAACTCAACAGTTTCTACGGTTCGACGGACGCCTTCAAACTGATCGAGTGGGACTTCGGGACGACGCCGTGGGAAGAACCCGAATTCCTTTGGGACCGCTCGCCCATAGCCTACGCACACGAGGTGACAACACCCACGCTCGTCGTCCACAGCGACAACGACTTCCGCGTTCCGGTGAACAACGCCGAGATGCTCTACCTGCTCCTCAATAAAAACGACGTGGATACCCGTCTCGTGCGCTATCCGCGCGAGGGGCACGAACTCTCCCGGAGCGGTGAACCGGCCCACGTCGTCGACCGACTGGAGCGCATCGTCCGCTGGTTCGACGGCTACTCGGAGTACCACGACGTGCCGGCGGCGCTAGAACGCGGCGACGACGGGCTATCGGCGGCGGACGAGGACGACGAGGACGAGGAGAGCGAGGGTGCCGGGGACGCCGAAAGCGAGAACGGCGACGAATCTCGATAGTGACGTACAACGACAACTGTTCACATGGGGGGTTCGTTTCGTTCGGCCTACTGAGCGGGGAATTCTCACCGCTTGATAGTGATTTTTCACTGGAAACGAAGGGGTTCATGGCTACGCACGAAAATTCGAGCTACTGACCGCTCTATAGCAGTTTGGAGGTCGGTTTCGCCAGCAGGCTACCACGGCACACCCCCGTCGCTCTCCTGCGATTTCGACTCGAAGGAGGGGGGTTCAATCGACGATGATTTCGCTGCTCTCGTCCTGCGAGTTGTCAGAGCCGGGTTGCATCTCGTTCTCGTAGCGGTCTATCCACTCCGCAAAACACTCGGGACAGAGTCGTTGAATGTCGATTTGAGAACGGTCGACGGTCAGGCGGATGGTACGGGCCAGTGCGTCGGTCAGGGGTTCTCCGCAGTTGTCACACGGGTCTGGTTCGTTGTCGTCGCTCATGCGCGGTCAATGTGACGCAGGCTATATAAATCTCGTCAGGGAGAATCGCCGGGGGCGGCGGTCGCTTCGACGCTACGCTGGCGGCGCGTACTGCGTCCCGTTCGGTGCTGGCTGGTGTGGCTGATACTGGACACCCGACGGGACACCCGTACTGGAGAAGAACAGGCGAATGTGTCCCAGCCACGGAATCTTCACCTCGGCGGTGCCGCGAATCCAGCCAGGTCTGACCGGTTCGCTGATGCGGACGACCTGGTCGTAGTCCCCGTTGTTGTCCCCTTTCGTGATGAAACCAGCGTGTGGCGCGGGGCAGTTCGGCAGTTCCTGACAGCTGTCCGCGCCAGCGATGTACGACGGATTGGCCCTGTCGTACCAGTTTTCCCCCTCGTCGACCCAGAAGTGTGCCCGATGGATGATGGGCGTCTCGTACGTGCTCCCGTCGGGCCGATAGATTATCACGTCGCCGTAGTCGTTGAAGCTCTTGTATCCCGACTCTGCTCCCCGCTGATACGTGACGACGCCCGTTCCGTCCTGGGCGGCGTTCGGGACGAAGCGACTCTGGTCCATGATGAAGATGAGGTCACCTCGTTCCATGTGTGGCTCCATGCTCCCACTCTCGACGGCGACCATGGGCGGCCATACGCCGCTGACGGCGAAGAGAACGAGACCGATTGCGACCACGACGGCGACGCTCTCTAACATCTCGCGGACGAACACGACCGTTCCGTTGTCAGTGTGCCAGAACCAACGCAACCACGCGACTGGTCCCGACCCATCGGGACCAGTATCCCGAACGCCGTCAGGCGACGACTCGTCTGGGGGACTCATTACGCTATCCGTAGACTGCCTCCAGTTGTTAAGCTTCTGGGTTAGTTCGCTACGTTTTTTGCCTGTCCGTGTGTTGGAAGATACGTGCCATTAGAAACCCCGGTTCTAATTGTAAGGGAACTGACGAGCCGAGGGTACAACGCCGACCGGGAGGCGGTGACGCTTCTCGCACGCGCGTCCGACCCCACGGACGCGCTCGAACGCGCAGTCGAACACGCGCCCGAGGACGCCCTCAAACTCTCCGTCGAGCACGTCGAGGGGGTTCTCGACGCCCCGGCCGCCGACAACGGAAACCCCTCCGTTTCGACTGGAACTCCGGTCGCAGAACCGCGAGCGAACGGCGGTACCGCTCCAGTTGAAACGAAGGGGTCGACCTCGCGGAGTCGGAAACCACGTCAACCGGATATCGCTGGCGACATCACGGGCCAGAGCACCGGAACGGGCGAGTACGATGACTTCGTAACCGTCTTCCGCGACCGCTTCCAGCGGCTCTCGGGCAAACTCCGGGGGCGGGTGAACGCTCGTCCGACGAACGCCATCGCAGAGATGCCGGGCGGGAGCGACGCCGCCATCGTCGGCATGATAAGCGACATCCGCTCGACGGCGAACGGTCACTGGCTTGTCGAACTCGAAGATACGAACGGGACCTTCCCCTGTCTCGTGATGAAAGACAAGGAACTCGCTACCCTCGTTGACGAACTCCTGTTGGACGAGACCGTCGCGGTCGAGGGAACCCTCGCAGACGACGCGGGCATCCTGTTCGTGGACTCGCTTCACTTCCCGGACGTCCCCCGAACCTACCAGCCGTCCACTGCCGACCGCCACGTGCAGGCGGCGCTCATCAGCGACGTTCACGTCGGCAGTCAGGAGTTCATGGCCGACGCGTGGTCGCGGTTCACGAGTTGGCTCCACACCGAGGAGGCCCAGCACGTCGAGTACCTGCTCATCGCGGGCGACATGGTCGAAGGCGTGGGTATCTACCCGAATCAGGACGACGAACTCGACATCATCGACATCTTCGAGCAGTACGAGGAGTTCTCGGAGTACTTAAAAGAGGTGCCGGGCGACATGGAGATCGTCATGATTCCTGGCAACCACGACGCGGTGCGTCTCGCCGAACCACAACCCGGCTTCGACGAGGAACTCCGCGAAATCATGGACGTTCACGACGCCCGCATCACGGGCAACCCCTCCACGGTCACCATCGAAGGTGTCTCGGTGTTGATGTACCACGGCGTCTCGCTGGACGAGGTCATCGCCGAACTCCCCGCCGAGAAGGCGAGCTACGACGAACCTCACAAGGCGATGTACCAACTCCTCAAAAAGCGCCACGTCGCGCCACAGTACGGTGGGCACACCCGCGTCGCGCCCGAGGAGAAAGACTACCTCGTCATCGACGAGGTGCCGGACGTCTTCCACACCGGCCACGTCCACAAACTCGGGTTCGGCAAGTACCACAACGTGCTCGCCATCAACTCGGGCTGTTGGCAGTCCCAGACCGACTTCCAGAAGAGCGTGAACATCGACCCGGACGCCGGGTTCGCGCCTATCGTGGACCTGGACACGCTCGACGTGACGGTCCGGAAGTTCACCTGATTCTCTTCGAAGTAACACGTCTCCGTCATCCGATTCTCCAGTTGAAACGAAGGGGTCGGTTTTCGCTGAAAGTCGGAGAAGAGCCCCCCGGGACGCTACGACTTTCGAACGACGGTCCGTCGGCGTCCTCGTCTTCGGTCCGACGACTCGACGGCGGTCGAGACGAAGTGACGCGACCGGTCAGAACTCACCGATTCAGCGTGTGAATCGCGTGTCCCAGCGCGTTCTCGGCACACTCCATCACAGCCTCCGAGAGCGTCGGGTGGGTGTGAACCGTGGCGGCCAAGTCTTCCAGCGTCGCGCCCATCTCGATGGCCAGTCCGAGTTCGGCGATGAGTTCGGAGGCCTCGGGGCCGACGATTTGCGCGCCGAGGACGAAGCCGCTCGGCTCGTCGGCGACGATGCGGACGAAGCCGTCGGCGTGACCCGTGGTGAGTGCGCGGCCGCTGGCCTGGAACGGGAACTTGCCGACGCCGGGTTCGAAGCCCTGTTCTTTCGCTTCTTCCTCCGTCAGCCCGACGGTGCCGATTTCGGGGTCGGTGAAGACCGCGGCGGGCATGGCCTGATAGTCGATGGCCGACGGTTCGCCGGCGATGACTTCCGCGGCGACCTGCCCTTCCGTGCTCGCTTTGTGTGCGAGCATCGGTTCACCCGCCACGTCGCCGATGGCGTAGATGTGTTCCTGTTCGGTGCGCGCGCGGTCGTCCGTCGGGATGAAGCCCTTCCCGTCCGTCTCGATGCCTGCGTTCTCGAGTTCGAGCGTGTCGGTGACGGGTTGGCGACCGACCGCCACCAACACCTTCTCGGCACCGAACTCGGAGACATCGCCGTCCTCGTCTTCGGTCATGACGGTGATGCCCCTGCCTGCCTCCTCCCACTCCTTTGCGGCCTGCCCGAAGTGGAAGTCGATGCCGAGTTCGTCGGCCTTGTTCTTGACCGGCCGTGCGAGGTCGTCCTCGTAGCCCGGCAGCACCGAATCGAGCATCTCTACGACCGTCACGTCCGAGCCGAGTTTGGCGAAGACGCCCGCGAGTTCCATCCCGATGTAGCCCGCGCCGACGATGACGATGCTCTCTGGCACCTCGTCTAGTGCGAGCGCCTGCCGCGAGTCGAGCACGTGTTCGCCGTCGAACTCGAAGCCCGGAATCTCGATGGGACGGCTCCCCGTCGAGACGATGGCGTGTTCGAAGTCGACCGTTTCGGCACCCTGTCCCTCGCCACCGTGGACGACGCGGGCGGAGTTCTCGTTGGCGAACTCGGCTCGCCCCTCCATCAGGGAGACGCCGTTGGCCTTACAGAGCTTCTCGACGCCGCCCGTCAACTGCGAGACGACGCCGTCTTTCCACTCGACCATCTCGCCGTAGTTGACGTCGAGTTTGGTGTAGATGCCCATCTCTTCGGCGTTGCTCGCGTCGTAGGCCAGGTCGGACGCCGTGATCATCGCCTTCGACGGGATACAACCGTAGTTCAGGCAGGTTCCTCCGTAGGCGTCCTTTTCGACGAGCGTCACGTCGAGTCCGAGTTGGCCCGCGCGGATGGCGGCGACGTAACCGCCCGGTCCTGCGCCGATAACCAGCACGTCCGTTCCAGTCGAGATATCTCCGACGACCATTACGTGGACAGAGAGGCTACCGGGTAAAAAATCAGGTGGATTCGGGTGTCGCGTCCGGGACAATAAAAGGGCATGATTTAGCAACCCGAGGTGTTGCCCTCCTTCGACTTTACCGTTCAGCTAGAATCATGAACGACGTCGTCTCGAGTTCGGCGGTGGGGGCGTTCGCCACGCGATACATCGACGAACTACTGGCGCTCCTGCTGATGCTGATTGGCGTGACAGTACTGCTCTTCCCGAGGGCCGACGTCGTCGGTGCGTCGATGGTCGCTATCGCTATGCTGGCGTGGATTACCGACTGGCTGTGGGGCTAAGACCGACGAACGAATCACCGAACGAAAAATCGGCGGGACGGAGAGACCCGACTACTCCAGCAGGAGCAGTTTCGGGTTGTTCAGATACTCGAGCACCTGATTGGCGAACGCCGCGACGACCGCACCGTCCACGATGCGGTGGTCGATGGACATCGAGATGGGGAGCGTGTAGCGGGCTTCGACCTCGTCGCCGACGACGACGGGACGCTTTTTGAGTTCGCCGAGACCGAGGATGCCGACCTCGGGGTAGTTGATGATGGGTGTCGCGTACTCGCCGCCGATGGCACCGAAGTTCGTGATGGAGAACGTGCCATCCTGCATCTCCTCACGCGAGATGGTGCGGTCGCGGGCTTTCTCGACCAGTTCGTTCATCTCCGAGGAGATCTGGAGCATGTCCTTCTGGTCGACGTTCTTGATGACGGGCACCATCAGGCCGTTGTCGGTGGCCACCGCGATGCCGATGTTGTAGTAGTTCTTGAGGACGATTTCTTCGTTCTCCTCGTCCAGCGCGGCGTTGAGGTACGGGAAGTCTTTCAGCGCCGCCACGATGGCCTTCAACACGAAGGGCATGTAGGTCAGCTTGATGCCCCGCTCCTCGGCGATTTCCCTGAGTTCGGAGCGCGTCTCGACCAGTTCCGTCACGTCGATGGAGTCGTGGTGGGTGACGTGTGGTGCGGTGTACTTCGACTTCTCCATCTGCTTGCCGATGGTGCGTCGGATACCGCGGTACGGCACGCGCTTTTCGCGCGGCCCGGTCTCACCCGTCGCGACCGCGGCGGCGTCTGCGGCCTGTGCCTGCTGTTGGGCCTCGGCGTACTCCATAACTGCCTCGGGCGTGACGAACGCCTGGTCGTCGCGCTCTTCGGTGGCGGGCACGGCGTTGAGGTTCACACCCTGCTCGTCGGCGAGTCGCCGGGTCGCGGGCGCGGCCAGCGTGCGCTCGCGGTCGGCGGCCTCGACCTGTGCCGGGGCGGTACCGCCTTCGACGTCGACGCCGCCGGTGTCGGCCGCCTCTGGTTCGGCCGTCGTTTCGGTCGCTTCGGCCGCTTCGGCCTCGACCGTTTCCGACGTCCCCTCTGCTGCCGACCGGACGTCCTGTTCGGTCACCCGACCACTCGGGCCGGTTCCGTTGACCGTACCGATGTCCACACCGAGTTCGCGTGCGAGTCGTCGCGCGCTCGGGGCCGCGAACACACGGCCCTCCGGCGTCGTCGTCTCTTCGGAGACTTCCGGCTCCTCGGTGACGTCCTCCTGGGACTCGGTCGGTTCCTCGGCTTCGGCGCTCTCGGTGGTCGGCTCTTCGTCCTCCTCGCCCTCCACGTTGAACGTGATGATGACGTTGCCGACGGGGACGACCTCTCCCTCCTCGGCTCGCAGTTCACGAACCGACCCGTTGACGGGCGAGGGAACTTCCACGATGGCTTTGTCAGTCTCGACCTCTGCGACCGGTTGGTCCTCGCTGACCGGGTCGCCTTCTTCGACCAGCCAGCTGATGAGTTCACCCTCGGCCACGCCTTCGCCGACGTCCGGGAGTTTGAATTCGCGTACCATGTTAGAAGTTCACCGCGTCTCGGATGCCTTCCTTGATGCGGGCCGGTTCGGGCAGGTAGTAGTCTTCGAGACTGTACAGCGGGAACGGCGTGTCGAAGCCGGTGATGCGCTCGACCGGTGCTTCCTGATACAGCAGCGCTTCTTCCTGAATCGTCGCTGCAATCTCGCCGGCGAGACCGCCCGTCTTCGGAGCCTCGTGGACGACTGCCGCGCGTCCGGTCTTCTTGAACGATTCGATGATGGTGTCTTCGTCGAGGGGGGAGACGGTTCTGAGGTCGACGACCTCCACGTCGATTTCGTCCTCCAACTGCTCGGCGGCTTCCATCGTCGGGCGCGTCATCGCACCCCACGTGAACACCGAGATGTCCGCCCCTTCTCTGCGAACCGCGGCCTCACCCAGCGGCACCTCGTAGGATTCGGTGGGCACGTCGCCGCGGAACGCGCGGTAGATGAGCTTCGGTTCGAGGAAGATGACCGGGTCGGGGTCTCGAATCGCCGACGTGAGCAGTCCCTTCGTATCGTACGGCGTACTCGGCATGACGACCTTGAGACCGGGCTGGTGGGTGTAGAACGCCTCCATCGACTCCGAGTGGTGTTCGGGGGCGCGAATACCGCCACCGTACGGTGCGCGCACGACCATCGGACAGGTGTATCGGCCTCGTGAGCGCGTTCGCAGGCGGGCGGCGTGCGAGACGATCTGGTCGAACGCGGGGTACATGAATCCGGAGAACTGCATCTCCGGCACCGGCTTCAGGCCGTACGCGGCCATCCCGATGGCCGTGCCGACGATACCCGATTCGGCCAGCGGTGTGTCGATGACGCGGTCTTCACCGAACTCGTCGTAGAGCCCTTCCGTGGCACGGAACACGCCACCGTTCTTCCCGACGTCCTCGCCCATGACGATGACGTCGTCGTCCTGTTTCATTTCAGTGTACAGCCCGTCGCGGACTGCCTGCACGAGCGTTAGATTTTCAGATTCGCTGGTTGCCTGACTCATTGCTTAGTCCTCCAGAAGTGCTTCGTCTCCGTACTGCTCGCGGATGCGATCGAACCAGTCGCGTTGTTCGCGCAGTCGGTTCGGCATGCCCGCGTAGACGTGCTCGAATATCTCGTCGGGGTCGGGGCGTTCGACCGCTTCCGCCTCGTCGATGGCGTCGGCGACCTGCTGTTTGATGTCCTCTTCGATGGCTTCCACGCCTTCGTCGTCGATTCGTCCCGTGTTGCGCAGGAACTTCTCCATGCGCGGAATCGGGTCCTTCTTCTTCCACCGTTCGACCTCGTCGTCGTCGCGGTAGACGGTCGGGTCGTCGGCGGTGGTGTGTGCCCCGAAACGGTACTGTACCGCTTCGATGAGCGTCGGGCGGAGTTCGTCCTCGCCGGGATTTTTCGCCTTGTCGACGGCTTCTTTCGTCACCTTGTACACGGCGAGGGGGTCCATCCCGTCCACCTGGACGCCTTCGAATCCGTACGCCTGTGCTTTCTGCGCGATGGTCTTCGAAGCGGTCTGGCGCTCGCGTGGAACCGAGATGGCCCACTGGTTGTTGTTACAGAAGAAGACGGCGGGCGCGTCGAACACGCCAGCGAAGTTCATCCCTTCGTGGAAGTCGCCCTCGCTCGTCGCGCCGTCGCCGAAGTAACAGAGGAACGCCTTCTCCTCACCTTTCAGGCGCGAGGCCCACGCCGCTCCCGTCGCGTGGGGAATCTGGGTCGCGATGGGCACCGCGACAGTGAAGATGTTGGCGTCGTCGGGGATTTCGTTCCCCGCTTCGTGGCCCATCCAGTAGAGCATGGTCTGTTTGAGCGACAGCCCACGGACGAGCGCCGCACCGTGCTCGCGGTAACTGGGGAACATCCAGTCGTCGTCGGCGAGCGCGTAGACGCTCCCGATTTGAGCCCCTTCCTGTCCCGAGAGTGGGGGGTAGGTTCCCATCCGACCCTGGCGCTGGAGGCTGACTGCCCGCTCGTCGAAGTGACGAGCGAGGCGCATCTGGTGGTACATGTCCACCAGTTCCTCGTCGGAGAGGTCGGGAACCTCCGCACCGTCCAGCACCGTGCCGTCTTCGTCCAGTATCTGTACTCGTTCCTGGGGGTCTCGGTGTACGATGCTCACGGTCGAACCCATCCTAACATACGCGAAAAAACTCTCGCACGCATTATAGGGTTTTCGTAATTAACTTCCCATAGGAACTCGCTGTCGCGCGATTTTTGTGGATTTGTCCGATAACAGCCGAAAAAATATATTCATGTAAAACCGACGGTCGAATACCGTCACTGACGGTCACAGTAGTACAGCTCAGAAAATCGGTGTCCCTCGATGTATGATTTTCACACCTGACCCGACGAGAAGCACGCCGCGTCCCGGTTCGTGGTGTTGGCGACGGAACCTCGCGGTCGGGATCGTTTCTCGTCCCGGCCTAAAGATTCGGCGCGTCTCCTCACACTGCGGTACCGCTCAGACCGACGCTCGGCGAGCCTCGCGTCTCGCCTGTTCGATGGACTTCCCGTCCCGAAGGACCGCGTCCACGAACAGTTCGCCGGCCTTGTACGACGAGCGAACCATCGGGCCGCTCGCACAGTAGAGGAAGCCGAGTTCGTCCTCCGAGACCCGTCGCCACGTCTCGAACTTCGCGGGGTGGACGTACTCTTCGACGTCGAGGTGCGTGCGTGACGGCTGGAGATACTGTCCGAGGGTGACGATATCGACGTTCGTCTCCCGGAGGTCGGACAGCGTCTGGTACACCTCGTGGTCGTACTCGCCGAGTCCGAGCATCAGACTCGTCTTGGTGTAGATGTCCGACTCGCGGTCGACCTGTTCGAGCACGCCGAGACTCTGCTCGTAGCCTGCTCGTGGGTCACGAACGGACCGCTGGAGTCGCTCGACCGTCTCGACGTTGTGGGCGATGACGTCGGGTTCGGCGTCGATAATCTTCTGAACGAGGTGTTTTTCGCCCTGGAAGTCGGGAATCAACACTTCCACGAGGATACCGGGGTGGCGTTTCTTTATCTCCCGAATCGTTTGCGCGAAGTGGCCCGCACCCTGCCCGTCGAGGTCGTCACGGTCGACCGACGTGAGAACGACGTAGTCGAGACCGATCTCCGCGATGGCGCTCGCCACGTTCACCGGTTCGTTCGGGTCGAGCGGTTCTCCACCGCCCGTGTCCACGTCACAGAACCCGCAACTGCGCGTACACTCGTGGCCCATCAGCATGAAGGTGGCCGTGCCGCCCCCTTCGTCGTCTCTGCCACTCCAGCACTCGCCGAGATTCGGACAGTTTGCCTCCTCACAGACGGTGTTGAGACCGCGCTCTCGAAGTGTCTGTTTGATTCCCGTAAACTCCTGTCCCGACGGCGGCCGCATCTTCAACCAGTCGGGCTTTAGCCGCCCACTCATTGTCCGTGACTTCGGGCTACCACGACAAAAGGATAGGGTATTCGAGGAGCGACGTCTCTTCGGACTCGAACGTCGTGTGTATTCCCCTATTGCCAACCGGAAACTTGGGAGTAATCGTATCCGGTGGAGGACAAGAGGCAAATAACAATGATCGTCATTCGTCTACCTACTCGATATGGCGACGAACCAAGGGATGGATACGAACGGGTTGGACTGGTTCAGCATACTCCTCGTTGTAGCCGGAGCGTTGAACTGGGGAATCGTCGGTCTGACTGGCCTTATTGGAGATCCACTGAACGTCGTTCAACGTACGATGGGACTGCTCTTTCTCCCCGACGTCGCACTGACGGTCACGTATCTCATCTACGTTCTCGTCGGACTCGCGGGACTCTATTTCATCTACACGAGTTACAAAATCGGCCGCGCGAGTCGAGAGACTCCCCAGCGGGCACCACAACGAACCGAGTGATTCGTTTCTCATCCCGGGCGGTCTTCGTTTTCTTCGACCGTGGTGTAATTTGTCGTACGCACTCTCCATACCTATAAATACTATCAGGATTTTATAACTTATATAGCCGCAAAAACCATGCTTGAGGTATCACGGGACGAAATCACAGATGGCTCCCTGGCACGCGCCCTCGTGCTTCTCGCCGCCCCGCTCGTCCTTCAGAACTTCGTGCAGGTCGCCCAGCAAGTCGTCGATACGTTCTGGGTTGGCCGACTCGGTGGTGACGCAGTCGCTGCAGTCGGGTTGAACTTCCCTCTCATCGCTCTTCTGTTCGCCGTTTTCATGATAACCAACATCGGGACACAGGTACTCGTCTCTCAGCGTGTCGGTGCCGACGACGAGTCAGGCGCTCGTCGGGCGGTGTTCCACGGTATCACCATGGCCTTCGTCATGGGATTGGTTCTCGCCGCTCTCGTATTCGTTTTCGCTCCGGACGTGATAGCCCTCTTTGGCGCGTCGCCGGACGTCACGTCGTTCGCCACTATTTATTTGACCACGCTCTCGCTCGGGTTACCCCTCGTCGGGATGGGCGACGCCATCGAGATGGGGTTCGTCGGGTGGGGTGATTCACGCGCTGCGCTCTTCATCAACGTGGTTGCAGTCGGCGTCAACATCGTTCTCGACCCGATTCTCATCTTCGGCTACGGGATTCCGGGTTTCGCCGGCTTCGAAATCGCCGGTGCAGCCCTCGCCACGATTGTTGGATACGGGACCTCCGCGCTCTTCGCCCTCGGGTTAATGGTCCGTGGACGCGACGGTTACACGCTCACACGAACGTCGATGACGGTTCGAGTGGACGACTACCGCGAACTCTTCGATATCGGACTTCCGATGTTCGGTCAGCAAGCCGTCGCACAGACGGTTCGCCTCCTCATCGTCGGCATCGTCACCATGGCAGGCGGTACTGCCGCTGTCGTCGCGTACACGGTCGGTGCGCGAATCGCCAGCGTGGCGTTCATCCCTGCGAGTGGACTCTCGCAGGCCGCACAGAGCGTCGTCGGACAGAACATCGGGGCCAACAACCCGCTCCGCGCGAGCAGAACGACGTGGGTCGGCGTGGGAATCGCCACCGTCGGCCTCACCGCCATCGGAATCGTCCAGTGGCTCGTCCCGGAACTACTGACGAATCTGTTCGTCCCGGACATCAGCGCCGAGAGACTCGCGCTCACTGTCGACTATCTCAAGATTCTCGCGTACGGTTACTGGGGTATCGGCGCGATGTATCTCTTCAACGCCGGATTCAACGGGGCACGCCGCACGAAGACGACGATGGTGGCGGACCTGCTGAAATACTGGGTCGTCAGACTCCCCATCGCGGCTCTCGGTGCGTTGTGGCTCGACGCCGGAGTACACGCGGTGTTCTGGGCCGTGACGATTTCGAACTGCGTCGCCGCCCTCGGCGCTGGTGCGTACTACTACTACACGACTTCCAACGGGATGCTCGAACGGGCGGCCGAATCCGTGACGAGTCCAGCGGACTAAGTATCACTCGCGGGAGCAAAAGGGGGGAAAGAATGGGAGCGCGGAGCGTGTGACCGCATCCGGAGAGAATGCTCCGGGGTACTTAAACCCACGGGGGGCGGAGTGAAAGTGAAAACCGACCGCAAGCGCGGTGAAAATCCGCCTGTCAGACGGAAGGCAGACGGGTAAGTCTGACGCGTGTCACACGTAAATCATTCGGCCGGTCGAACGTGGACGTCTCGTTCGTCGGCGAACCGACGGAGACGCCGCTCGAACGCGCCGCTACCGGACCACGAAACGGACTCCGTGACGCCGAGTCGGTCCGGATTTCCGACGTACACCGCCACGGGCGTTCCGTCCTTCGTCGGAACCGCGACTCGAACGTACAACCCGCGCTTGACACCTTCGTAGGCGTCGAGCGCATCCACGTCGTCGGTTTCGAGGAGTCGACCGTCCGTCTCCCCACCCGGGGCGAGCGTCGGGTACCGTCCGTCGACTCGGTGCATCCCCGAGAGCACGGCATCGCCGACGAATTCGAACGACTCGACCACGGACACGACGCGTTCGGGGTCGGTGAGGGTGCCATAGACGAACACAAGCATCGTTATTTCGCTCGGATGGAGAGCACTTTGACCCGCCCGACAGCGTCGAAATCCCTGAGCCGGTAGGCGAGTTCGCGAACTCGCTCTGCCGGGCCGCGACAGAACACGGTTTCGAGACACCAGTCGTCGTGGTGGACGTGACTGGTCGTGTTGATTACCTCGTGGAACTCGTGTTGAATCGCGTGGAGGTCGCCGACGACCGACCCGTGTTCGTAATCGAACGCGAGGACGGCAGCGATGTCGCCCGCCACGTCCTCGAACTGGGCGTGTGATTCGGTGTACTCGGACATCGCCTCGCGGACGGCCCGAGAGCGCGACTCCAGTCCCTGTGCCTGCCACGTCTCGTCGAACGCGGAGAGGACGTCTTCCGGTACACTGAGGCTCGTTCGCATGTCTCGTCGTTCGGGTGGACGCGTCTTCAGCGGTTCGATACCGGTCATCGGTCGGGTATCGTCGGCCAACCTTCGTCTCGATTGCCCGTTCCAACACAGCCAAACCTCACCAGCAAGAACTGCGTTGCGTGATACCACGTGGGCGAGTGGTCGCAGTCTGGCGTCGAGTGGTCGGTCTCTCGTGGCCAGTGATGGCCGAGCAGGTGCTCAGGACGCTGATGCGGACGACCGACATCATCGTGACCGGACTGTTCTCACCCGCCGCCGTCGCCGCCATCGGGCTCGCGGACCTCTACGCACGGCTCCCGCTCCGTATCGGTCTCGGGCTCGGCGGCGGTGCCATCGCGCTCTCCAGTCAGGATACGGGGAGTGGTGCGACCGCCAACCGCGACGAGGCGGTCACGCAGGCGATTCTCGTCGGCGCACTCGCGGGATTTCCGTTCGTCCTCTTCGGATTGCTGTTCGCCGAACCCGCGATTGCGATTCTCGGCGCACCCGACCCCGTTGCGGAGATGGGTGGTACCTACCTCACCATCATCTTCCTCACCGCGCCCGCTCGCCACGTCGCGCTGGTCGCTGCACGGTCCTTGCAAGGCACTGGCGACACCCGGACGCCGATGTACGTCAACGTCGTCTCCAACCTCCTCAACATCGGTGGTACCGTTGCGCTCGGCCTCGGTCTCGGCCCCTTCCCGGAGTGGCGAATCGTCGGTGTCGGCGTCGCCACTGCAGTCGGCAACGTGTTCACCGCGACGGCGCTCTTGCTGGCGATTCTCGGCGGCTGGACGCGGGCGTCGTTCGCGTGGCCCCACAATCGAATCATCACGAAACAGTTGCTCGTCGTCAGCGCCCCGCGAATCGGAGAGGGGGTCGCGGCCACCGTCGCGGAGTTTCCGTTCAACGCCATCCTCCTCGCGTTCGGCACGGAGGTCAACGCGGCCTACCAGATCGGACGCCGGGTCTACCAGCAGGTGACCGGTCCACTCTCGCGGGGGTACAGCGTGGCCTCGAGCGTCGTGGTCGGCCAGGCACTCGGCGAGGGCGACCCCGAACGGGCACGATTCGAGGGGTGGGCGACTGCCGCTCTCGGACTCCTGACCGTCGGCGGCATCGGGGGACTGCTCTTTCTCGCCGCGGAGCCACTGGTTCGGCTGTTCACCTCCGACGCGGAGACCCTGCAGTACGCCGCGAACTTCGCCCGGGTGTACGGACTGGCAGCACCCTTCCTCGTCTCGTTCGTCGTCCTCGCCGGGTCGCTCCAGGGCGGCAGCGACACGAAGACGCCCTTTTTCGCCCGCGTTTCGGGAATGTTTCTCTTCATGGTCGGCTTCTCGTGGCTCGTCGGCGTTCGATTGGGCTACGGCGTCGTCGGCGTCTACGCGGGAATCTTGCTTCACTACGTCTGGTCGATGTCGGTGGTCGGAGCGGGATTCTACTGGGGCGGGTGGGCCTCGCGGGCGGCGGCGATGATGGAAGAGCGTGGGAGTGCGGAGACGTGACTCAGAAAGAAGTACGGCAGCGGCGTGACGGCAGAAAACGGTAGGAAGAACGAGCACCTATTCGAGACAGATGCCCGACTCCACATTCAGCACGGACGAAATCGAGGGGCCACACGCCGGACAACCGGTCGCAACTGCGGGCGCATCGACCGACGACGCCGACGCGGCGATGGTGCTCACGCACGGTCGCGGCGCGACGGCAGAAAGCATCTTGGAACTGGCGAACGAGTTCCAGCGTCCGAGCGTGGCATACGTCGCACCCCAGGCGACCGGCAACACGTGGTATCCCCAGTCCTTTCTCGCGCCGACGGAGTCGAACGAACCGCATCTCTCGTCGGCCTTGGCGCTGCTCGGGACGGTCGTAGCAGACCTCGAACGGATGGGAATCGCTCTCGACCGCGTGTTCCTGCTCGGCTTCTCGCAGGGGACGTGTCTGACGACGGAGTTCGTCGCCCGAAACGCCCGGCGGTACGGCGGTGTCGTCGGATTCAGCGGCGGTCTCATCGGCCCGGATGGAACGCCCCGCGACTACGACGGGTCGCTCGACGGAACGCCGGTCTATCTCGGCTGTAGCGACAGCGACCCCCACATCCCGGTCGAACGCGTCCACGAGACGCGGGACGTACTCCGTGACCTCGACGGAGACGTGACAGAACGGATATTCGAGGGGATGGGGCACGGCGTCGTCCAGGCGGAGATCGACCACGTGGGAGAGATGCTGGCAGACCGTCTCGACTGACCGCTTTTCGAAAATAGCTCGGCGGACCGATTTCCGTTATCGCTCTTCGACCGGCACGAACTCCAGGTCCTCGTTCCCGACGTACTTCGCACGTGGGCGGATGAGGCGGTTGTCGTCGTACTGCTCTAGCACGTGGGCCACCCAGCCGCCGACGCGCGAGAGTGCGAAGATTGGTGTGTAGATGTCGATGGGAATGCCCATCTGGTAGTAGGTGGAGGCGGAGTAGAAGTCCACGTTCGGTGCCAGCCCCTTCTGTTCGGCCATGTACTCCTCGATGGCGACGCTCATCTCGTACCACTTGGTGTCGCCTGCGGCCTCGCCGAGGTCCTCGCTCTGCTCGCCGAGGATTTTCGCACGGGGGTCTTTCACGTTGTAGACGCGGTGACCGAAGCCCATGATGCGGTCGCCGCGGTCGAGGGCGTCGTCGACCCACGCTTTGGGCTCCTGGTCGCTGTCGTCTATCTCTTTGAGCATCTTCATCACGTTCGCGTTCGCGCCGCCGTGGAGGGGGCCAGCCAGCGTTCCGATCGCACTCGTGATGGCGCTGTGGAGGTCCGAGAGCGTACTCGCCGTGACCATCGCCGAGAACGTCGACGCGTTCAGGCCGTGGTCGGCGTGCAAGACGAGCGCCTGGTCGAATACCTCGGCGAGCACGTCGTCCGGTTCCTCGTCGTTGAGCATGTAGAGGAAGTTCGCGGCGTGTCCGAGGTCGGTACGGGGTTCGACCGGGTCGTTTCCGTCTCGGATGCGCGCGAACGCCGCGAGGATGGTCGGAATCTTCGCGGTGATACGCCGTCCCTTTCGCAGATTGGCCCCCCGGTCGTCGGGGTCCGTTTCGGAGTCGTCCGGGTCGTAGGTCGCCAGCATCGAGACGGCGGTGCGGAGCGCCCCCATCGGGTTCGAGTCCGATTCGGCGAGCTCGCGCACGGTGTCCATGACGCCGTCGTCCACTTCGCGTTCGTCTGCCATCGCCTCGCTGAACGAAGTGAGTTCGTCACGATTCGGAAGCTCACCGTGCCAGAGTAGATAGAGCACCTCCTCGTAACTCGCCCCGCGCGCGAGGTCTTCGATGGTGTATCCTCGGTAGACGAGTTTGCCCGCGTCACCGTCGATGTGACTCAGTTCGGACTCAGCGACTACCACACCTTCTAAACCTCGTTTGACCTCGTCTGACATACCACGAATGTTCACGGGCGACCCCGAAAAGGATTATCTTTCGTATTTGTTCTGCCGGGACTGACTCGACGTGGTCTCTCTCCTCGTCGACGACCATCGTCGCATTCGAATCCTGGGAAAAGGAGACACCTTCTCCGCGGTGGATGGCCCACACCTACGAACGTTTTTACGGGAGAACGACCAACTTCGGCGTATGGAACCCGCGAGTGGCGAGGTGGAGTACGAACCGCGGAGCGTCAAGGAGGTCTTAGCGGAGATGAAAGACACCGCGGAACTGCTCATCGACCTCTCTTTTTCCGCCGTATTCCACGGAAGCGACGACATCGCGACGGAGGTGCTCGCGCTCGAAGGGAAGATGGACGTGCTCGAACTACAGGCCCGGATGAGCCTGCTCATGGCCGCCAGAAGCCCGGAGGACGCGGAAGAACTCGCGCCCGTCCTCGGCGTCGTCGGTGCGGCGGAGAAGATAAGCGACGCTGCGGGCGACATCGCCAAGGTCGTACTGGAGGACATCGGCCTCCCCCACGCGATGCGCGCCACGCTTCCAGAGGCCATCGAAACGCTCGTCCGTGCGTCGGTCGGCAACGTATCACCGCTCGCCGACCAGACGCTCGGTGCCCTGAACCTCGAAACCGAGACGGGCGTTCGCGTCATCGCCATCCACCGCGGCGGAGACTGGATTCTCAACCCCGACAAGGACACCGTCCTCCGAGTGGACGACCGACTTCTACTGCGCGGCCCGGACGAAGGTATCGCGAACGTCTTCGAGCGAGCCACCGGCGAGCAGTACGAGCCACCGGAACCGCCCGAGGCGGGCGACACCGACCTCGAACGCGCCGTCGATTCTATCGTGCTGATGAAGAACATGAGCGAACTGGCGGTCGACCTGGCATACGGGAGCGTTCTCTTCGACAGTGCCGACGTCGCAGAGGAAGTGGTGGAACTCGAAGCCGAAGTGGACGCACTGCAGTCGCGGTTCGAAGCGTGGGTGCTTCAGGCCGCGAGTCACGCAGAAGACCCCGTCTCGCTGCGTGGCCTCGTCCACCTCGCGAACAGCACGGAGGTCATCAGCGACGCCGCCGTCGAAATCAGCGAAGGGGTGCTCCACGGTCTCGGCACGCACCCGGTCGTTGAGCACGCAGTCCAGGAGAGTGACGAAATCATCGTTCGCGTCACCATCGTCGAGGGAAGCGACTTCGACGGTACGACGCTCGGTGAAGAACGGGTGGAGACCGAGACTGGGATGCGGGTCATCGCGGTTCGCAGACCGCCGGACCACTGGGTCATTTCGCCTGGTCCGGCGACCGACATCAACGCCGGTGACGTGCTGCTGGCGAAGGGAACGCGGTCCGGAGCAGAACGTCTCGAAGAACTGGCCGGCGTCGAGGAACCGGAACCGTACGATTCTTAGCTTAGTCGACGTCGCGCGCGAGTCGTCGCGCCGAGAGGAGCGTCAACACCGCGGTCAGGAGCGCGCCGAGCGTGAGCATCAACACGAATCCGAGTGCGAGGTAGTAGACGGGCGTCCCGGCCTGTCCGGGAACCTCACCGACGAGTACGACACGATAGACGTACACGACCGCGGTGAACAGGAGGCTCAGCGCGAAGCCGACCATCGCGTTCCGACGGACGTGCAACGCCCTGATGAGGTTCGCCGTCGCCGGGCGTTCGGGAATGTCCTCTTGCACGGGCGACGGTTGGCGCGCTCGGATAAAAGGTGCGTCGGTCAGTCGGTGACGATGGCGTCGGCTTCAACCTCGACCAGCATCTCGGGGACGACGAGGTTGCTCACCTCGACCATACTCGTGGCCGGTCGCACGTCGCCGAAGAACTCGGCGTGGGCCTCACCGACGGATTCCCAGTTCTCGATGTCCGTCACGTACATCCGGGTTCGGACGACGTCCTCGAGGCTTGCACCCGCCTCCGTCAGGGCGGATTCGATGTTTTCGAACGTTCGTCTCGCCTGTGCGTAGGGGTCTCCCTCACCGACGACGGCCCCGTCTTCGTCGGTCGCCGTCGTTCCGGAGACCCGCACTTCGTTGCCGACGCGCACGGCCCGTGAGTAGCCGACGCGCGATTCCCATTCGGTTCCACTGGAGACGGTCTCTCGGTTCACGGTCGAGACACGACGTGGGCGACGAAAAGGCTGCCGTCAGGCGTAGGCCTCCAGTTCCCGTCCGAAGACGACGAAATACCCGGTTCCCACCAGACCGACCACGGTGGCGAGTCCGAACGCCAGCGTGGGTTCGAGGCCGTAGAGCCACCCACCGAGCGCGGCGCTCGGGATGGTGATGGCGTTCCGGACGAGGTAGTACGAGCCGACGACGCGCCCGCCCGCGTTCTCCTCGGCGGGGCCGACGATGAGCGCCTTGTGGGCGGGGAGGCCGGCGAACCGAAGACCAGAGACGGCGAAAAGTGCGGCGACGACGAGCGCATCGTCGGGGGCGTTGACGAGCAGGGCGGGAAACGTCGCGTAGACGACGAATCCCGTGGCCACGACGGGTTTCAGTCCGATTCGTTCGGCCAGTTTCGAGACGGGGAGCATCGTGAGCAGGGCGACCGCCATCTCGATGGCGAGCAGGACGCCGAAGAATGCGTCCGGTCCGAGATAGCCGACGACGGGGAGCGTCGCGTCCACTCGCAGGTACTCCGTGACCGCGAGGACAACGAAGACGTGGACCATCCCGTTGGCGAACCGAACCATCGTGTCGCCGACGAGTAACGGTCGAAGCGTGGTGGGCATCCTCCGAAGGTCGAAAAGCACCTGCCCGACTCCTTCGAACGATTTGCCGAACGAATCGCCGTCCGCGTCGTAGAGAGCGTGCTGTGCGACGGTCGCAAGCAGGGCGAAGCCGGCGGCAACGACGAGCACGTACCGGAAGCCGAGCTCGAACTCGTAGGCCGCGATGAGACTCGCGGCTATCAGTGGCCCGACGAGAAACGCGGTTCGGCGGAACGTCTCCGTACTGGCGAACCCGGCCGCGAGTTTCGACGGTGGAACGCTCTGTTTGACGATGGCGAAGGTTGCGCCCAGCCCGAACGACTTCCACGCCTGCACCAACAGAAGGCCGACGAATATCCACGCCCACGCCGGGAGCGCCGGAAGCGCGGGTGCGCCGACCCAGAAGAGAAAGCCGACCGTCGAACAGAGACCGAACAGCGTGAGCGCGGTGCGCGACCCGATTCGGTCCGAGAGTGCGCCGCCGGGATAGGGGTAGACTGCGCCGATGAGGTTGCCGAAACTGCCGTACAGGCCGATGAGGACGCTGGTCGCGCCGAGCAAGGAGAGATACCGACCCATGTACCGACTCGTCATCTGGAAGCCGAGGCTGAACGCGAACATCGCGAGCGATAGGACGAGAACGTCACGTTCCAGTGCGAGGAACTGTCGGAACGGCGAAAGTCCGTCTACCGATTCGTCTTCGGTCGCCACAACTGAGTGATTCTATTGATTCCGCATAGTTCCACCGGACGCGAACCCGAATTCCGAACTGCTAAGGGGGTTCGGCAACGGTGTATCGGTAATGACAACGCTCGGAACGGCGAGCGCGGCCCCCGGGGAAGTCGATACGGGTCGTCTCCCGGTGGGAGAGACCCGCGATGGGAGCCAGTTCGGCCTCCCCGTCGCCGTGATAAACGGTGCGAGAGAGGGAAAGACGCTGTACATTCAGGCCGTGAGCGACGGCGACGAACTCAACGGTCTCGGCGTCGTCAAGCGCGTCGTCCCACAGCTCGCACCCGAGAAGATATCGGGGACCATCCTCGTCGTCGGTCTCGTCAACTACCACGCATTTCAGGTCGCAGAACATCGCAACCCCATCGACGACACGAAGATGAATCGCGCGTATCCCGGCAACGAGTCGGGCACGTCGAGCGAGCGAACGGCGGCGGCCACCTTCGAAATCGCCTCGCGGGCCGACCTCGTCCTCGACCTCCATCAGGGTTCGACGAGTCGAATGCTGAACGAAGTGCGGGTGCGCTGTGGCCCGCGCCACCGCCTCCACGACCAGTGTCTCGAACTCGCCAAGGTGTTCGGCTGTGGGCACGTTTTAGACCAGAAAGGGCCGGACGGCCAGCTCGCCCGTGCCGCCCCCGACGAAGGGATTCCGACGGTCGACCCGGAACTCGGTGGCTGTGTCGGCTGGGACGAAGAGAGCATCCGGTACGGCGTCGAGGGCGTGTTCAACGTCCTGCACTACTACGGCTTCCTGGACGGCGACGTCACACTCGACCCCCAGACGCGGGCTACCGGATTCGACCGGTACGGCGCACCGAACGGCGGTGTCGTCACCTTCCGGAAGGAACTCGGTGACCGGGTGAAACCCGGTGACGTCCTCTTCGAGGTGACCGACGTGTTCGGCAAACGCAAAGCCGAAGTCACCGCCGACAAAGCTGGCATCTTCTGGCGCTCCCGCCGGTTGCCACAGGTCGCAACGGGTGAGTACGTCTGCTCGGTCGGAACCGACGTAGACCAGTACTGATGTCCTCCGACCTCTCCTGTTCGGCCTGCGGGCGCGAGTACCCCGCCGGGCCAGGCGAACCGTGGCGGTGCGAGTGCGGCCATCCACTCGACTTCGCCGAGCGACCGCTTCCCGACTCACCTGCCCCGGCGTTCACAGAAATCGACACCCGAGAGGGGCTCTGGGCCGTCTCCGAGTTTCTCCCCGTCCGCCAGGTCGTCACCCTCGGGGAGGGATTCACCCCGCTGGTCGACGCGGACGACTGGGACGCCCAGTTCAAACTCGACTGTGTCTTCCCGTCGGGGAGTTTCAAAGACCGCGGTGCGACCGCGACGCTCTCGCGGGCCGCCGAACTCGGCGTCGAGACGGTGCTCGAAGACTCCTCGGGCAACGCGGGTGCGGCCATCGCCCAGTACGCGGCACGGGCGGGTATCGACGCGAAAATCTACGCCCCGGCGGACGCGAAGGCGTCGAAACTCCGGGCCATCGAGCGCGCCGGTGCGACCCCGGTTCGCGTCGAGGGGAGCAGACAGGACGTGACCGACACCTGCATCGAGGCGGTCGAAGCGGGCGAGGGCTGGTACGCCAGCCACGCGTGGAATCCGGCCTTCTTCGCCGGGACGATGACCTTCGCGCTGGAACTGGCCGCCCAGCGCGACTGGTCGGTGCCGGACGCGGTCGTCTGTCCCCTCGGCCACGGCACGCTCTTCCTCGGCGCGTACCGCGGCTTCCGCGCCCTGTGCGACGCGGGGTGGACGGACCGAATGCCTCGACTGCTCGGCGTACAGGCCATGGGCGTCGCACCCATCGCGGTCGAACTGCACGCTTCCGACGAGGGTGACACCGAAGCGGACAGAAACGACGTGGCCGATGGCATCCAGATAACCCACCCTGCCCGCGGCGGCCAGATTCTCGATGCAATCGATTCGACCGGGGGCGATGCAATCGCACTGGATTCGGAAGCGACTCGGGACGCGCTAGACCGACTCCACCGGACGGGATTCTACGTCGAACCGACGAGCGCCGTGGCAGTCGCGGGTCTGTCGGCGTACCGCGAGCGCGGTGTCCTCGACGACGATGCCGACGTGGTCGTTCCCCTCACCGGCCACGGGCTGAAATCGTAGTCGGTCGCGGAATATCACCGCTCGGGGTGCGTCGGCGCGTCGAACCCACCGCGAACGAGGGGTTTTGCGATGTGGCGACGCGCTTCCGGAGGGACCTCGTACCACCCCACTTCCAGCTCTCGCTCGACGTTCCGCTCGACTTTTCCCGCTGTTTGCGTCCCGCAATCTCGGCAGCGATAGCCCTGTCTTGCCCCCGCACTCTTCATCGAGCGCCCGCAGTCCGGACAGTTCGGGGTGACGAGTTCGGTCGTATCGAGGTCGCGGACCGCGAACTTCTCCAGCTTCAGAGTGCCCTGTGCGACCTCGCCACACGCCGCGATCCGGTCGCCGGGTCGGAGATTCCTGACGTGGTCGCGGAACCGTTTCGTCGGTTCGAAGGCGGCACAGCGCAGTTCAGTCTCTCCGTCAGTCACGGTGAAAAAGACGTGGCCACCCCGGCGGGTGTCAGGTTTCGACGTCACGGTTCCCGTGACTCGGTAGGCGCGACCGTCTTCCACCGTTCCGAGGCTCCCGACCGTGCCGAGGTCGGCATCCCGGAAGTGGGCGTCGGTTCCCTGATTGGTGATGAACAGCGCGCTTCGGGCGACCGGTTCGCCGTCGATGCGGTCGGCGACGCGCCGGACTGCGTCCGGGTCGTCGCCGCGAATCCCGTGGAGGATGGGACAGGGCGTGTGGGGGACACAGACCGCCTCGCCGCTTCCGCGGTCGACCGTGTCCCACGCGAGGGGGTAGGCGTCGTCTGCGGCCGCGAACAGCGAGTCGATGTCGACCTCGCGCGGGGTTCCCCACCGCTCCGATTCGCGGTAGGAGATGTGTTCGTAGGTCCACTCCGAGAACGCCGTCCAACTTCCCACCGCCGCCAGTGCGCCGATCTTTCCCCGACCGTTCTTCCAACCGGCGTGGCGATAGCCGGCCGATTCGATTCGTCGCGCGGCGTCCTCGCGGGAGAGGAGTTCCCGAACTGCTGTCCGAGCGAACCCGGCCACCTCGTCGGGAGCGGCGTCGGGAGCGTGCGGTGCGACGACGAGGCCGGGGTTCGTCTTCGGGTCGTCGGTCTCGGCGGCGGCGTCGAGTTCGTCGCGGGCGAGTTCGAACGCACGTCGCGGGTCGATGTCGGTGTGAACCGCGAGTGCGGCGTTCCCCCGCGTCTTGTGTTTCACTGCGGGATTCAACCGGACGAGGAGCAGTCGCTCTACGTCGCCACCCGCCTCCCGCACGTGCTCTGCGACGCGCGCTGCGAGGTAGGTCGTACACATCCCGCGTTCGCGGGAGTCAGTGTCGTCGAGGCCGATGACCGTCACGTCCGGGGATTGTCGCGTGGAGATTAACGGCTTTCGGAGCCGAGTTGTAGTATATGAATCTATCGCCGACAAACGCCGCAATCGCAAGACTGCGGCGTGCCGACTTGGCAAAACGTATTTATATCAGAATCACTTACCTCACACCATGTCCAGGTCTGCACTGGTCGGCAACGTAATCTCGATGCTGGAGGACGCGGGATTCGTGGTGAGTGACCGGTGTGCCATCCGACCGAAGAGTTTCGACGTAGCAGCGCGGCGCGGACCGGATCTCCTGTTGTTGAAGATTCTCGGAAACATCGACGCATTCGACGGCAAGACGGGCGTCGAGATGCGGCGACTCGGAACGTTCCTCGATGCGACGCCGATGGTCATCGGTCTGCGCTCGAGAAACCAGGACCTCGAACCCGGTGTGGTGTACTTCCGCCACGGCGTGCCGGTTTTCAATCCCGACACGGCGCTGGACCTCTTCCTCGAAGGGGTGCCACCGCTGGTGTACGCCGCGCCCGGCGGTTTGTACGTCAACATCGACGGTGACATCTTGCAGGACGAGCGCCAGGAACGCGGCTGGAGCCTCGGCCAATTGGCCAACGAACTCGGCGTCTCTCGCCGTACGGTCTCGAAGTACGAAGACGGTATGAACGCCAGCGTGGACGTCGCTATCGAACTCGAAGACCTGTTCGACCGCGAACTGACGAGTCCGGTGGAAGTGTTCGGCAGCGCCGACGAGGTCACCGAGGACGAAGCGGTCGACGAACCAGACGCCGAACCGGACGACCAGCACATGTTCACCGTGCTCACTCGCGTCGGGTTCACGGTCCATCCGACCACTCGTGCACCGTTCAAGTCGGTGAGTGAGGACGACCACGAAGACCGCGTCCTGACGAGTCACTCGACGTTCAACCCCACGGCAGAAAAACGCGCAAAAATCATGAGTTCTATCAGCCGCGTCGCACGCACCCGCTCGGTCTACTTCGTTGACTCCGCGCGGCGCGAGACGGTCGAAGGAACCGCACTGGTCGAGCGTGAGGAAGTCGAAGGAATCGACGACGCCAACGAACTCCGGAAACTGATTCGGGAACGAGCAGAAGCGTAGGTCGTCGGTTCAGCCCCCTCCGCCTTCACCGCCTTCGCCTCCTTCTCCACCCTCCCCGCCTTCTCCACCTTCGCCGCCTTCGCCACCCTCCCCGCCTTCACCGTCTCCGCCACCGCCGGGCCGCGCACAGCCGGCGAAGCCACTGACGAACAATCCCACTGAGCCGAGTAGTCGTCGTCGAGTCGTCACGCTCGTCGGTACGTGCGGAACGAACGTAAATCGGTTGACCGACTCCGTTCAAAACCTAGTCGTTCGACACTCTCGTCACGGAAACGCCCGTCGGGTAGGTGTACGAATGCTTTCTCGAAGTGAACTACTCCCACCTACCGCGTTCGGGCTTACCCAGCCCTCACTTGTTGAGGTGGGAGCTTCCTGTTTCTGTGTCAGAACTTGCAGGGAACGTCCCCACAGCGGTTCCAGACTCCACAGGCGATTTCCCTTGACAGGGTGGTTCGGAGTGTCCCACTCCTACCGAATGGATACTCGACTACCACGTCCGATGCACGCTTTTTGTCGCGTTTGAACAACGGACACATTGGTGTAAGCGTTTTACTACCCCGTTCGTCCGCTGTGGTAGTAAGGCTATGCCGTCCAGTGAAAGTTACCAAAGACGGCGGCTGTATCCCCTCCCTACTCGCTCCCTTCGGTTGCTCCTTGAGAAAGGGGCTTACCCGCCTGCAATTCAGCTAAAAGGGTAATTTATTATAGGGAATTGATTATTTTGAATCGTGACTACCATCATTACCCACGCTTCCCGACCCGTATTTCAGCACCGTCGAATCGGTCTGGGATGAGTTAGTAGATGAATTCAGTATCGACCGGTATCTCAACCCGTTCCCGCATTTTATCCTGTACGCCCTGAACGATGAGGTCGATATTGCAATTGTCGAAGTCGCCGTCGAGGAGGCTGCGGAAGAACACGCTCCGTTCTCCGTCCACACGGACGGTATTGGCATCTTCCCTGGAAACCATGTCTGGCTCCCGGTCGCTAAATTCCCCCAACTCACAGCGCTCCACTCTGATGTCGTAGAGGCAGTTGGGGATCTGGGAACGGCACCGGTGCCGTTTTACTGCCCATACGTTCGTTCGAGATAGTTCACGATATCGTTGCTCTCGGCCATCCCCTCGATACCGTGTTCGTCGTCCACCAGGACGGGGACACCGGTCTGTCCACTTAGCTTCTTCACCTCGGTTCGGTTCGCGTGGGAACGAGGGACGAGAACCGATTCGTAGTCGAGTTCGAGTTCGTTCAACTTCTCTCTGACCTTGATACAGAACGGGCACCCTTCGACTTCGTACAGTTTCAGGTTCGACACACCCCGAATAGGAAGGTCCGGAATAAGAGTGTGATGCTGGTGAGAAAACCGACTGGATTTTCGAACGACGGAAAGCGCTCCGATTTCCGGTAGTGAGAAAACCGACCGAGTAGCGGAGAACGCAAACGGTGGTTCAGACGTTCGCCGTGAGGAATCCACCCGTTCTGACGACGAAGTAGACGACGAACGCGAACGCGAGAACCCACTGCCCCGGGCGCACGTCTCGCCACTCGCCTGTGGCCGACTTCACGATGGGATAGCTGACGATGCCCGCCGCGATACCGTAGGCGATGGAGAATGTCAGGGGCATGATGATAATGGTCATCCCTGCCGGAATCGTGTGAGTGATGTCGTCCCACTGGATGTCGGTGACGTTTCCGAGCATGATGATGGCGACGACCACCAGCGCGATGTGGGAGGCGTAGAGGGGAATCGCCGCCGCGAGGGGGACGATGGCCAGCGACGCGAGAAAGAGGAGACCGACCACGAGCGCGGTCATCCCGGTTCGGCCGCCTTCCTCGACACCTGTCGCGGATTCGATGTAGGTCGTCACCGTTGACGTGCCGAGGATGCCACCGACCGTCGTGCCGACTGCGTCGGCCATCAGGGGTTTGTTGACTTCGGGCAGGTTACCGTCGTCGTCGAGGAAGCCGGCGACCTGGCCGACACCGGTCAGCGTCCCTGCGGTGTCGAAGAAGTCCACGAAGAAAAACGTGAAGACGATGAGCGAGAACGCGAAGGCGTCTACGTTGCTGAACCCGTCCACGAACGCGCCGAAGAGCGGCGTGATGTCGTACTGCGCCTGTGTCATCTTCGTGAAGTCGAACCCGCCGTTCTCGACGAATGCGGGTGCGACGACGCCCGGGTCGACCATCCCTGCGAACGTGACGACGCCGCCCAGAATCGTGGTCAGCAGGACGCCGACGATGATGGAACCGGTCATCCCACGGGCATAGAGTGCGAACGTGACGAACAGGCCGACGACCGAGAGGATGGCGATCGGATCTTGGGCGACGTTTCCGAGGGTGACGAGCGTCGCCGGGTCGTCGACGACAATCCGCATTTCCTCTAAACCGATGATGGCGAGGAAGAGGCCGATTCCCGTCCCGACGGCGAACTTGACGGGTTCGGGAAACAGGTAGATGATGTACTTTCGCGCACCGATAGCGGTCAGAATGATGAAAATGATACCCTCCGTGACGACCGCTGCGAGGGCGGTCTGCCACGGGATACCGAGCGTTCCGATGACCGTGAACGCGAAGAAGGCGTTCAGACCGAGGCCCGGAGCTTGCGCGAACGGCCGTTTCGCGTAGAAGGCCATCACGAAGATGGCGACCGCCGCCGACAGGATGGTGACGACGGCGAGCATCTGCTGTACCTCGCCCGGCGTGTAGCCGTCGATGGCGATTCCCGGCTTGCCGTCCTCCCCGGGAAACATCGTCATGATGGCCGGGTTGACCACCACGATGTAGGACATCGTCAGGAACGTCGTGATTCCCGCGATGACCTCTGTTCTGAGGTCGGTATCGTACTCGTCGAAATCGAAGAACTCACCTAGCGCGCCCATGATGCACGTTTGAGCATGCTTGTTGGTGTCTATTTAAGTATTTTCGTCTAACTCGACCATATTGTACACAAATTTGCATATCGGTGGCTCGTCACTCGAACGACGCCAGTGCGCCGACGGGTGCGTCGGTCAGCCCTTTCGCGCGTTCGATGCCTTCCGTCCCTGCCGCGATGAGGGCAAAGACGCCGCCCACGTCGGCGTCCGCATCCTCGGCGATATCGAGCAGCAGTTCTTGCGTCTCGCCGGAGCGGATGAGGTCGTCCACGACCAGGACGGTTTCGCCGGGTGCGATGGCCGAAGCGGGGAGGTAGTAGGTGAGTTCGATGCCGGAGGCGAGTCGCTGGCGAGCCTCGATGAACTCCTCGACGGCAGTCTCTTTCGACTTCTTCGCGTAGGCACACCGAGCGCCGAAGTAACTCGCCATCGCCGCGGCGAGGGTGATGCCGTCGGTCGCGGCGGTCAACACCACGTCGGGGTGGTCAAACTCGAACGTCTCGGCGGCGACGGGTGCGACGAGGTCGAGAAACGACTGGTCGAAGACGACGTCCGAGTTGTCCACGTACCCCTCGGGGTCGAGACGAGTGCGGGCTTGCAGTTCCGCCGCGAGTTCCTCTCGACCGACGCCGTCTACGACCGCCGCCGCGCGGTCGGTGCTCGGCAGGACGTGTCCGTTCACGTAGCGATTCAGGTCACCTGCAGGCAGGTCGGTCACCTCGGCGAGTTCGTCGTACGTGCGCGTCTCCTTCAGCATCCGAAGGACGGAGACGGCCTGCAACTGCAGATTGGCCTTCTCTGCTCGGTTCATACCCCTATCATCACCATCGTGCAACCTTGAACACTTCGATGAAAGATAGCGGCCGTTTAGACACGACCGTGTAGGTCAGTCGAGAAAGTCGGGGGCGAGGCGCTTCTCTTCGTACTCTCGTTCGAGGTGGTCCTCGAACGCGTCGCGTTCGACGCCACCCCGTTGGCGTTCGTCCCGGTCGCGGACGGAGATGGTCCTCGATTCGACTTCGTCGCTTCCGACGACGACCATGTACGGAACGCGGTCGTCGTGACCTGCGCGAATCTTCTTTCCGAGCGTCCAGTCGCGGTCGTCTACGTCGACCCGGAACTCCCCGAGGTCGTCGGCCACTTCCTCGGCGTAGCCCGCGTCGTCGTCCGTGATGGGCAGGATGCGCACCTGCTCGGGTGCGAGCCAGAGTGGGAAGTCTCCGGCGAAGTGTTCGACACAGACGCCGATGAACCGCTCTATCGACCCGAGGAGTGCGCGATGAATCATCACGGGGCGGTGTTCCTCGCTGTCCGCACCGACGTAGCTGATGCCGAGTCGTTCCGGTTGCACGAAGTCTACCTGCACCGTGCCGATCGTCCACTCGCGCCCGATGGCGTCGTTCGCGTTGATGGCGACCTTCGGTCCGTAGAACGCACCCTCTCCCGGTGCGATTTCGTAATCCAGTGCTTCGTCTGCCAGCGCTCCTCGGAGCGCCTCGTGGGCCTGTTCCCAGAGTGCGTCGTCGCCGATAGCGTCGTCCGGTTTCGTCTCCAGTTCGAGGAGAACGTCGAGGTCGAAGGCCGCGTACATCTCGTGGATAATCGCCAGCGTGCGAGCGATTTCGGCGCGAATCTGGTCGGGACGGACGAACGCGTGGCCGTCGTCCTGCGTGAACCCGCGCACCCGTAACAGACCGGAGAGTTCGCCGGACTGTTCGTTCCGGTAGCACGTGCCGAACTCCGAGAACCGAATCGGCAGGTCGCGGTAGGAGTGGCTGCCGTGGTCGTAGATGGCAGCGTGGTTCGCACAGTTCATCGGCTTCAGTCCGTACTCCTCGTCGTTTTGCTCCCACGCGAACATCTCGCCCTCCTCTTTGAAGTGTTCGTAGTGACCCGACCGCTTCCAGAGGTCCGCCTTGTTGAGTTCCGGCGTCTTTACCTCCCGGTAGCCGAGTTCGGCGTTCTTCTCGCGGACGAACCCCTCCAGTTCGAGGCGAATTACCATCCCGTTCGGGTGGTAGTGAACGCATCCCGGCGAGTGGTCGGGAATCGAAAAGAGGTCCATCTCCTCGCCGATTTTCCGGTGGTCGCGCTTTGCTGCTTGCTCCCGACGTTCGAGAAACGCGTCTAGCTCCGATTCGCACTCGAACGCCGTCCCGTAGATTCGCGTGAGCATCGCTTCGTCCTCGTCGCCACGCCAGTATGCGCCGGCGATTTCGAGCAGTGAGAGCGCGCCGATTTCGCCCGTCGATTCGACGTGCGGGCCTGCACAGAGGTCCGAAAAGTCGCCCTGCCGGTAGAACGTCACCCGCTCGCCCGATTCTTCGAGGTCGTCGAGGAGTTCGCGTTTGTACGGCTGGTCGGCGAGTCGTTCGCGGGCCTCCTCGACCGAGACTTCCTCGCGCACGACGTCGTAGTCCGACTCGACGATGTCGCGCATCTCGGCCTCGAGTACGGCGAGGTCTTCCTGGTCGACGTCGATGCGGTCGAAATCGTAGTAGAAGCCCTCGTCCGTCGGCGGGCCGATGGCGAGTTTCGCGTCCGAGGAGTGACGCAAGACCGCCTGTGCGAGGACGTGTGCCGCGGAGTGTCGCAGGACGCGGACGTACTCGTCGGAATCCGGCGTGACGACGCGCAGGTCGGCGTCCGACTCGATTCGATACTCGGGAGCGACGAGGTCACCGTCGACGATTCCGGCGACGCAGTCATCGCCCAGTCCCGGACCGATATCGTCGGCGACGGTCTGGACCGAGACCGGTCCGTCGAAGACGCGTTCGGAGCCGTCCGGTAGCGATACCACTATTCGTGATTCTGATTCTTGTCGTGACATGATTGAGAGGAGCAGTCGTTCTCCGCGCTTCGTTCGCGTGACAGTGCCCTCAGAACGTCGAGACGCACGGCTCTCGAAGCAAGCGCGGGCCGAGAAGCGACGATGGTAGTGACTAGTTTAACGGGCGAGCACCCGACGTGTAAAGTAGCCACCCAGCATCGTGTTGCTCGGAGAGAGCTAACCGCGGTACGGTATTAAAGCCTTCTGCGGCGGAGAACCGTTGGAGACAGCGAAGCTCCGAGATGCTTCGGCGGAAAGACGGGGGCGAAACGTGTTTCACCCCCGGACGACACCGTCGCTCGAATCTCCAGGACTCGATTCGACCGAAAACGACCACGATGACCTTCGAAAACGGCTCCCCGTTACGCTTCCTCTCCGTCGAGGAGGTCGGAGGCGGTGAGGAGCGCCTCCATCTCCACACCGGCCTCGGCCAGGTTCTCGCGGCCACCCTCCTCCCTGTCCACGACGACGAGAATTCGGTTCACCTCCGCCCCGGCCGCCCGCAGGGCTTCCACTGCATCCACCGCGCTCTGGCCCGTCGTGACGATGTCCTCCAGGACGACGACTTCCTCGCCCTCCGCCAGTCGCCCCTCGATGAGGTTCGCCGTGCCGTACTCCTTCTGCTGTTTACGCGCGATGACGTACGGGAGGCCCGTTTCGACGCTCGTGACCGCCACGAGGGGCACCGCACCGAGTGCCACGCCCGCCAGTTTCGTCCCGTCCAGTCGCTTTGCGAACGCCTGGGCGACGAGTTCGAGGCAGTGCGGGTCGGTCTCGAAGAGGTACTTATCAACGTAGTAACTGCTCGTCCCACCGTGTGAGAGTTCGAATTCGCCGTACTGGACGGCGTCTGCCGCACGCAGCGCGTCGATGAGTTCCTGATTCGCCATGTGAGAAGACGCGACGGGCGCGGGTTTAAAAGTAGTTTTTCCGCGCGACCACCTCCTATTCACTCACCACGGTTCGTTTTTCAACCCCAGCGCGTAGGCGATGACGTTCGTCGCCAGGTGGAGAAGCGGGGTCACCACGACGACGACGGCGAGGACGGGGACCGTGAAGGTGTCGAGCGTCCAGTCCGGGGCCGCGAGCGCCGTGAGCAAGAGCGCCATCACGACGAAGTCGAGTTGGTCTACGCCCGGAAACGACGCGCCACGCGCTCGTCCCGTCCGGCGCTTGAGGAAGGAGGCGACGATGTCGCCGAACATCGCGCCGGCGGGCATGGCGAGGACGACCGCGACCGGGAAGGTGTCGGGGAGCGTGACTCCGAGCGTGGGTTCGACCGACGACCGAACGGCGTTCAATCCGAGCGCGAGCACCGCGCCGGTGGTGATTCCGGCGACGGTTCCGCGCCACGTCTTCCCGTCGCCGAGGACTCGCTTGCCGTTCCACGTCCTCCCGCCGTCGATGGGTGGTCCGCCGCCCGCGACCACCGCGACGTTGTTCGGCACGTACGCTGGCAACATCGCCCAGATGGCGACGACCACGACCTCGAAAGCGTTCATATCGGGACAGGAACGCCCCGGGTCTTAAGAACCGGAGGTTTTCGTCGGCCGATATTCGAACGTGTTCGAGTGGTTACCAACTCCCTTTACGCGTACGGACCTCGTACACCGGTGGAACCGTGGCTGGTGTACTCGAACCGCTCTCAGTCCTCGTCGGAACGACGCTCGCCATCTACTGCCTCTGGCAGTTAGCGTTCGATCCGCTTCACGGACCGCTGCCGGGCAAGATACTCCCCTTCGTCGTTCTCTTCGCCGGTGCGCTGGTAGGGATCGGACTGCTGTACTGGGGATTCGACAGGCTCGATCTCCTGCGTCGTCCGTGATCTCCTTCCAGAAGCGCTCGGCGGCAATAGTTAACAACCTCGGCACCTTACAGCGTCGAGGCTAGTGTACCATGTATCCCGTCGGACACTACGGATTCGCGTTGCTGTTCACCGCGCCCGTCGTGTTCTATCTCGGTCGCAGAGCGGGACTCGTCTTCACGGTGTTCGTTCTCCTGACGGCTACGCTCCCCGATTTGGACAAACAGGTTCCGTACGTCCAACACCACGGGATAACGCACACCGTTTCTTTCGGAATCGTCAGCGGCCTCGTCGTCGGCATCCTGATGGCTAGCCTTGTGACCGTGTACGTTCGACGGGAGGGCGCTCCGAGATACTCGCGGCTCACCGCGAAGAACATGCTCATCTGGTCGACGGCCGGGGTGTTTCTCGGCGTCGTGAGTCACGTCGTCGGCGACATTCTCGTCCTCCTTCCCGGGACGGAGCCGGTGAGTCCGTTCTGGCCGGTTTTCGATCGAAAGTTCTCCGTACGGGCGTGGTCGATCGGTGCGACGGCCCGAAACTTCGCGCTTCTGGTCAGCGGACTCGGCCTCCATACGCTCATTTACAACTATCAGCAGAAAACACAGCGTTCGGAGCCCGAGCGGGGACGTCATCAATAACAGAGTACCGTTCTCGGACGAAGTGGCGGGTCGAGGACCCACTGGCCCGCTCTGTGTCTAACTGCCGCCGTCTTGCGTAGTAGTTTGATTACCACTCTGCGTCTGATTCCCTCCGCCCTGCGTCGTCTCCCCGCCTTGAACTGGGCTGAACTGCACGGCGACGAGCCCCAGTTCGTTCGAATCGTCGAACAGGATGTCGTCGTCGACTGCGTTCTGGTTGAAGTTGACGTTGCCTGGTTGCGAGGCGAACTGGTACGTCTGGCCCTGTTGAACGTCGACGTTCTCCGGGAGGAACAGCATCGAGTACGCTCCCTGCGAGTACTGATAGCTGATAACCCGCGTGTTGTACTGGCGGCCTCGATTGTCGCTCCGAATCGGTGCCCAGTTGAGCGCTTGCGAGGCGATGGTGAACCTAGCACCGCCCGAGAACTGGCTGCTGAGCATCACGCCCACGGGCTGGTCGTTCCCTTGCGTGGTGGTCTGTGCGTTCGTCGCACCGGAGAGCCCGATGGCGAGACCGCCGGAGCTGAGTGCTCCTTTCTTCATGAACGATCGGCGAGACGATTCTCCCATAAGTCGTCCGAGCGCGTTCGTGTCTTTTGTCATTGTGTTGTGGAATGAAGTTTGTTTACTGCGATTACGCGGGATTGAACGTGACGTTGATGAAGTTTACGTTGGCCTGCTCTTCGATGTCTTCCCAATCACCACCGAGCGTGTACCGCTGACCCTGTTGGACCTCGGCGTCCTGGTACGGGAACAGGAAGGCGAACTGGTTGCTCGCACCGACGTACTGGACGATGCGGGTGTTGAACTCGGTTCCTAGTTGCCCCTCTCCGGCACCTTGGGGTGCCCAGTCTAAGGCCGGCGTGACGACGACGAACTGCGCTCCCGGCTGGAACTGATTGTTGAACATGTACCCTTCGCCGCCACGGCCGGCGTCTTGCAGGGCTGCCGTTTCCCCTCGAACGCTTCGTGAGTTAGTGTCCTTCGTCATGGTTGCACAACGAATCGCGATTTGGTTGGCGTCCGATGCAGTACAGACGAGTCGGCGGACGCGTATAACCAACGTCGTCCGTTCAGCGACCGAACACGATATTACTCGCAAGTAAGGTTTTGTACTTCATCGCACTCGTTCATATCTGCACAGTCGGTACTAGAAATGAATTATTAACCGAACTGAACTACCAGCTAGGGCGAATTTCACGCACCGCTCATCTCGGTAGGGTTGGGTTCCGGTCTCCGTCCCGCGCCGGACGTGTGCCATCGCAACCTCAACTGAAAGCGGGAGGGAGAGTTACTGACAGAAAAATCGAAGCGGTCGTTCATCGTCGTAACGGACCTTTTCCGGAAGCGCGCTTCTTCGGAGTCGTACACCGGATCGACGGCCCGGACTGGTATATATAATCATAAGGTACGGGGGTACAAAGCCGGAGGTATGATACCTCCGATCGCCAGCAATTTCGTTGCGGGTGAAACGCCGGCAGAGGCGCTGGAACACGCGAAGGAGTTGAACCAGGGGAACGTCAGCGCCATCATCAACCTCCTCGGTGAGCACTACGATGAGCGCCAACCGGCGGACGAAGACGCCGAAACGTACGTCCGACTGCTCGAAGACATCGACCGGTCAGACCTCTCGGCGTGCGTCTCGGTCAAACCCTCGCAGGTCGGGTTGGACGTGGGAACGCACGTCTTCCGCGAGAACATGGAGCGAATTACCGACGCCGCGGACGACACGTTCGTCTGGATCGACATGGAAGACCACACGACCACCGACGCAACCCTCGACGTGTACGAACGACTCGCCCGCGAACACGAAGGCGGGGTCGGCGTCTGCGTGCAGGCGAACCTGAAACGGACGAAAGACGACCTCGAACGACTCTCCGACGTCCCCGGCAAGGTGCGACTGGTGAAGGGTGCGTACGACGAACCTCCTGCAGTCGCGTACAAACAAAAAGAGCGCGTCAACGCCATCTACCGGGAGTACCTCGCGTATATGTTCCAGGAGTTCGACGGCGGCGTCGCGGTCGGCAGCCACGACCCGGCGATGATACAGTACGCCAAAGACCTCCACGAGGAGTACGGCACTGACTTCGAAATCCAGATGCTCATGGGGGTGCGCGAGGACGCCCAGTACGAACTCGCCCGCGACTACGAGGTCTGGCAGTACGTCCCGTACGGTGACAAGTGGCTGTCGTACTTCTATCGCCGCGTGATGGAGCGCAAAGAGAACCTCCTGTTCGCCGCCCGCGCGGTGCTCGGTCGATAACGCAAACGTTGCAACTGGTTTATATTCCTGGGGACAAATGCTACACCTAAATGTCTTCGTGGAAACGTGACGCCGGTAGCGGCCTCATCATCTTGGCCCCCCTCCTGGTCACCGCGTACATCATCGCGTGGCTGTTCCTCAAGATAGCTAGCTTACCGTTTTTAGGGGATATCTCGGAGACGTACTTTTTGGGCGTGATTCCCGGCGACCTCGTCCGCGTCGGCATCGTCCTTGTTGTCTTCTCGATGCTCGTGCTCAGCGTCGGCTATCTCATGCGAACCACGGTGGGGGGAATCGTCGAGAACACCATCGACGGGATGATGAACCAACTGCCCGGCCTCCGCATCGTCTACAACGCCTCCAAGATGGCCGCTGAAACTGCGCTCTCTGACACCAACAAGCTCCAGAAACCGGTCAAAATCGAGACGTGGAACGGGATGCGGATGACGGCGTTCAAGACCGGCAAGACGACCGACGACGGCCGCGAACTCCTCTTTTTGCCCACCGCGCCGAACATCACGACCGGGTTCGTTGTGGAAGTCGAACCCGACCAGTTCACCGAAACCGACGAATCCGTCGAGGACGCCCTGACACGCGTCCTGAGCGCCGGATTCGGCGAGAACAGCAAGGGTGGAATTCCCATCAACGTGACCGACGAAGGCGAAGACAAAACCGAGACTCCACCCCCGACCTGATAGTATCTTCCGCGTAACTGGTAGGTTTTTGGGGATAGAACAGCAATAATCGTGTATGAACTGTCCTGAATGCGGGGAGGAGCGACTTCCGTTCGCCGTGCCGCCCGAACTCCGCGAACATCTTCCGTCGGAACCGGCGTCTGTACTCATCTGTCCGCACTGTCTCTCTCTCGACCCACTCGACGACCCGGCGACCGAACTCACCGATTTCACGCGAATCAGCGACGAACTCCCCGACGACAACGAGGCTGCTGCCGCCATGGTCCTCGCCACCGCGCTCCTCTCGTCGCTCGCGCTCCACCGCCAGCGTATCGACGCCTTGTTCGACCGGGTGGAACGGGCGGGAACCGACCCGCTGCTCGTCCTCGACAGGCTCGCGGACGACCCGGAACTGGAACCCAACTTCCACATCGAATCGCGGCGTCGCCAGTTGCTCCAGTTGCGTGACCGATGACCCGCGCTGTTCTTTCGAAGCCTCAACTTTGATGACGCCGACCCGCAACTAGTGACGTATGTCCAGCGATTGCATCTTCTGTCAGATCGTGGCCGGCGACATTCCCAGCCGAACCGTCTACGAAGACGACACCGTGTTCGCCTTCCTCGACGCGAACCCCCTCGCACCCGGTCACACCCTCGTCATCCCGAAAGCCCACCACGAGACGCTCGCAGACCTTCCCGACGACACCGCCGCCGACGTGTTCGCGGCGCTCCACCACCTCACCCCGACCGTCGAGGGGGCTGTCGACGCCGACGCGAGCAACGTCGCGTTCAACAACGGCGAAGAAGCGGGACAGGAGGTGCCGCACGTGCACGGACACATCATCCCGCGATTCGACGGTGACGGCGGCAGACCTATCCACGCCATCGCGGGCTCTCGCCCCGACCTCTCGGACGACGAACTAGACGACATCGCCGCCGGTATCCGCGACGCACAGTAAGTTATCCGACATTTTCTGAGCAGCGGTTTATAGAATTACAGGCGAGAATACCATGCCCTTGAGGGCGTGGATGAATCGCCGTCTTTGTTCACTTTCACTGCACGGTGCAGTCTTAGGTGCGTTTCGTGCGTATCCTTCACTGTCG